>JAZDJM010000053.1:0-6781 GCA_043804305.1 Bacteroidota bacterium | reverse complement strand
AAGTGATACAGGGTGGTTTATTCGAAGACAATCATCCGATGATGCTTCCTTCAATTGTACATGAAAATACCAGACAAACCGGAGTCAAACATATGGATGGTGTAATTTCAATGGCACGATATACACCCGGAACAGCAACCTCCGAATTTTTTATCTGTATAGGAGATCAGCCTTCTTTGGATTTTGGAGGTGAAAGAAATAAGGATGGTGCAGGTTTTGCTGCCTTCGGAAAAGTTATCGAAGGGATGGAAATTGTACGTTTAATTCAGCATTTACCAGCTGAAGGTCAGTATTTGAGCCCCAAAATTAAAATCCTTTCGGTATATAAAAAATAAAACCTGTTCACGCTCTGTAAACAGGTTTTATAAAAATGCAAAATCAAAAATTACTAAACCAATTGTTTAGGTTTGAAAATATTTGATTTCATAAGAATATCAACATATTGTGCTCTTTTATAGGCATAAGGATCATTAATTTTTTCGCGCGAAAGTTTTCCTTTAAATTCCTCAATGCTTTTGTAGCCCTTTATTTTCATCCAGGATTCAACATCTGCAAGCATTTTAGCTAAATGACCGATTCCGTTTTTATACAAAGTGGTTACCACCTGAACAACATCAGCTCCAGCCAACAGCATCTTAATTACATCTTCGCCTTCCATAATGCCTGTATTGGCAGCAAGGTTTATATTAATTTGTCCGTAGAGCAAGCCAACATAGCGCAAAGGCAATCTGTTTTCGTCGGAGGTGGAAAAATTATAAGGAAAATTCATTTTCTCTTGGTTAATGTCAATATCCGGCTGAAATAGTTTGTTAAACATAACCACAGCATCGGCTCCTGAGCCTTCAATCATATTTACCATCCGTAAGGTATTGGTATAGAAAGGACTAATCTTAACAGCTACAGGAATATTAATGGCTTCTTTCACATCGTGAATAATATTCAACTGCTCTTCCATAATAGCATGTCCGCCAAGTCCTATAGCTTTTGGAGTTGAAAAGAATGTGAATTCAATTCCATCAACGCCGGTTTTTTCAATTTCTTTGGCATAATCTACCCAAGTATATTTATATACACAATTTAAACTGGCAAATACAGGAATATTAACTGCATTTTTTGCTGCACGCAGACTTTCTAGAAACTCTTGGGGGCCAATTTCAGCCATTTCGGGAAATAAGGAAATCATCTCTGCATTTCTCTCATTATAAGCGCTTAACTCTTCGCTGGCTTCAAAATTTTGAATTTGAATTTGCTCTTCAAATAAAGATTTGTAAACAATTGCGCCTGCTCCGGCGGCTTCCATTTTCTTAAGATTTTCGATATCGGTTACCAGATTACTGGCACCAACTATCAGTGGATTCTTAAGCTCAATACCCATATAAGTAGTCTTCAAAACGGACATATAAATAGATTTTTAAATAATTTTCTGAGTTTAATTATGCTCAAATATACGACAATTTCATAATTTTTTTTGTTTTTGGTATTCAAAGTCCGAAATATTAACATTTTTTTTAAGTTTCATTGGTATTAATTCATAACCTTTCTAAATTGAAGATTTATGCAGGTTTCTGTACCGCTTTTTGATCATCAAAATGATTTAAATTTGTAATTTTGTACTCCTTTTTTGAGGGAATACATAAGATATTCATTATAAGACTGTTAAATTTAATATAAAATGAAAAACAAAAAAAAGTTTATTACTTGTGACGGTAATTATGCCGCTTCTCATATCGCCTATATGTTTAGCGAAGTTGCTGCCATTTATCCGATTACACCTTCATCCACTATGGCTGAATACATAGATGAATGGTCTGCCTTTGGCAGAAAAAACATTTTCGGCGAAACGGTTTATGTTACCGAAATGCAATCTGAAGGAGGTGCTTCTGGTGCTGTGCATGGATCATTGCAGGCCGGAGCTTTAACCAGCACTTTTACAGCTTCACAAGGATTATTATTGATGATACCAAATATGTACAAAATGGCAGGCGAATTATTACCAGCCGTTTTTCATGTGAGTGCACGCAGTTTAGCTGCTCAGGCTCTTTCTATTTTTGGTGATCATTCTGATGTAATGTCTGCTCGCCAGACCGGATTTGCCTTTTTAGCTACCGGTGGTGTTCAGGAGGTAATGGATTTGGCCGGAGTTGCTCACCTTGCAGCAATCAAAACACGGATTCCTTTTGTCCATTTCTTTGATGGTTTCCGCACATCGCACGAAATTCAAAAAATAGAATACTTTGAGAATGAAGACCTTGCTGGTTTAGTTGATCAGGAAGCACTTAAAAAATTCAGAGAATCAGCTTTAAATCCTGAAAATCCGGTTACTAGAGGAACAGCTCAAAATCCGGATATCTATTTCCAGGCTCGCGAAGCAGCCAACCGTTTTTACGATGCCATTCCTGATGTAGTTGAAGATTATATGCAGGAAATTTCAAAAAAAACTGGTAGGGAATATCATCCGTTTACCTATTACGGAGCTAAAGACGCAACCGATATCATCATTGCCATGGGTTCAGTTACCGAAACCATAAAAGAAGTTATTGATTATAAAATGGCTAATGGAGAGAAAGTTGGTCTAATTTCAGTTCACCTTTATCGTCCGTTCTCTTCAAAATATTTCTTTAAAGTATTCCCTAAAAGCGTAAAACGCATTGCCGTGCTTGACAGAACAAAAGAGCCGGGTGCCAATGGCGAACCGCTTTACTTAGATGTTAGAGATTTATTTTACGGAACAGAAAATGCGCCTGTAATTGTTGGTGGCCGATATGGTTTATCATCAAAGGATACTACACCCGGACAAATTATCAGCGTTTTCAATAATCTTAAATTGCCAGAACCAAAAAATCGTTTTACAGTTGGTATTGTAGATGATGTTACCTTTTTATCCTTACCGCAAATTGAGGAAATCAGTGTTGCACCAAAAGGAACCTATGAGGCTAAATTTTATGGTTTGGGTGCCGACGGAACTGTTGGAGCAAACAAAAATTCTATCAAAATTATCGGAGATTCAACCGATAAATATGCACAAGCCTATTTTGCCTATGATTCTAAGAAATCGGGAGGTATAACTATTTCGCATTTGCGTTTTGGCGATCATCCAATCCGCTCAACTTATTTGGTAGGCACACCTAATTTTGTAGCTTGTCATGTTCCTTCCTATCTTACAAAATACGATATGCTGAAAGGTATTCGTAAAAATGGTGTTTTCTTGTTAAACAGCAGTTGGGATGTGGAAACAACAAAAGCAAATTTACCTGCTAAAGTAAAGAAAACACTTGCAACAAAGAATATCAGCATGTACATTATTGATGCTACCAGTATTGCCATGGAAATTGGATTGGAAAACCGTACCAATACGATTATGCAATCAGCATTCTTTAAAGTTGCAGAAGTTATTCCTTACAAACTTGCCGTTGAGCAAATGAAAGATTTTATCGTGAAATCTTACGGAATGAAAGGCGAAGAAATCGTAAATATGAACTTTGCAGCTGTCGATCGTGGCGGTGCTGTTACCGAAGTGCTTATTCCGAAAGAATGGGCAAATATCGATGTAGACGCTGAAACAGCTATTGAAGACGCCAATATTCCTGAATTTATCAGAAATTTTGTAAATCCGGTCAATGGTCAGGATGGCGACAATCTTCCTGTGAGTGCATTCGCTGGCCGCGAAGATGGAACTTTCCCTGCAGGAACTACAGAATACGAAAAAAGAGGAATTGCTGTTACCATTCCTGAATGGCAAATGGAAAGCTGTATCCAGTGTAACCAGTGTTCATATGTTTGTCCTCATGCCGCTATTCGTCCATTCTTACTAGACGAAAAAGAAATGGCCGGCGCACCTGCAGGAACCGTAACAAAACCAGCCATAGGCAAGCAATTGGCCGGTTTGGAATTCCGCATTCAGGTTTCAGCTTTAGACTGTACCGGTTGTGGAAATTGCGTGGAAGTTTGTCCTTCAAAAGAGAAATCGCTTATTATGCAGCCGCTTGAAAGCCAAATGGCTGAAGTTGAACGTTGGGATTATATGGCTAAAAAAGTGAGCTATAAAGACAAATTGGTTGATAAAACCAAATCGGTTAAAAACTCTCAATTTGCACAGCCTTTATTCGAGTTTTCAGGAGCTTGTTCAGGTTGTGGAGAAACTCCTTATATTAAAACCATTACTCAACTTTATGGTGACAGCATGATGGTGGCCAATGCAACCGGATGTTCATCCATTTACGGTGGTTCTGCACCATCAACGCCCTATTGTAAAAACGAAAAAGGAGAAGGCCCGGCTTGGGCAAACTCTTTATTCGAAGACAATGCGGAATACGGCTACGGAATGGCAGTAGGTGTAAATAAAATCCGTGCCAGAATTCAACTCCGATTGGAAGATGCAATGGCTAATGGAGTGAGCGAAGAACAAAAAGCAGTTTTTGAAAACTGGATTGCTACCAAAGAAGACGGTGAAAAATCAAAAGAGGCTTCAGAAAAATTAAAAGCAAGCTTAACTGCTTCGAAAGAAAGTTATACAAAGGAATTGCTTGAATTGAGCCCTTACTTTGCTAAACGTTCGATGTGGATTTTTGGTGGCGACGGCTGGGCCTATGATATTGGCTACGGAGGATTGGATCACGTTTTGGCTTCAGGCGAAAATGTAAATGTTTTGGTCATGGATACCGAAGTTTATTCAAATACCGGTGGTCAATCATCTAAAGCTACTCCTGTAGCAGCGGTAGCCAAATTTGCCACTTCCGGAAAGAAAATCCGCAAAAAGGATTTAGGAAGAATGGCCATGTCTTACGGCTATGTTTATGTAGCTCAGGTAGCTATGGGAGCTAGCAATACGCAATATTTTAAAGCGCTCAAAGAAGCTGAAGCTTTTCCGGGCCCATCATTAATCATTGCTTATTCTCCATGTATCGCTCACGGAATCCGCTCCGGAATGGGAACTACTCAACTTGAATCTAAAAAAGCAGTAGATGCTGGCTATTGGTCTTTATATCGCTACGATCCACGTCTTGAAGAAGAAGGAAAAAATCCATTCCAGCTCGACTCTAAAGAACCGGATTGGAATCAGTTCCAGCCATTCTTAATGAACGAGGTTCGTTATACTTCTTTAAAAGCTGCATTCCCAAAAGAGGCCGGCGAGTTATTTGTTGCCGCTCAGGAAAATGCAAAATGGCGTCACGAAAGCTATAAAAGGCTTGCTGCTGTTAACTTTCAAAGTGAGGAAAAATAATTAATTTAAAATGAGTTGAAAACCGGGGGTGAAAACTTCCGGTTTTTTTGTTGTGATAAATTAATCTTCCTTTTAAAAGAAATCTCTACATTTGTTCAAAACGAGGCGATGACAGTCTGGAAATCACATTTATCGGGATTTAAGAATTATTTACGGCTGGAAAAATCGTTATCCGCTAACTCAATTGATGCCTATTTAAGAGATATCGAAAAGCTGATTAGTTATCTGGAAGTAAATACCTTAAAAACTCAACCGAAAGAAATAAATTTAGCAGAGCTCCAAAATTTTCTACGTTGGGTAACTGAGCTTGGATTAAGCGCCCGTTCGCAAGCCCGATTGATTTCTGGTATAAAAGCTTTTTATAAATATTTGATATTAGAAAAGTATCTAGACACCGATCCAACCGAGTTGCTCGATTCACCTAAACTCGGCATGAAATTGCCCGAAGTGCTTTCTTTAAAAGAAATTGATAAAATGCTATCGCAAATAGATTTGAGCAAGGCCGAAGGCGAACGCAATAAAGCCATGCTCGAAACCTTGTATTCATGCGGCTTACGTGTTAGCGAGCTGATTAATTTAAAAATCTCGAATATCTTTATGGATGAAGGCTTTGTGAAAGTCACAGGAAAAGGCGAAAAAGAAAGATTAGTCCCAATTGGTGATAAGGCATTAAAACAAATAACTATTTATTTAAATGCCTCCAGAGTTCATCTTGATATTCAGAGGGGTTTTCAGGATTTTGTGTTTCTAAATCGAAGGGGAAAAGCACTTACGCGTAATATGGTTTTTATCATCATCAAGGATTTAGCTGCACGTGCAGGTATTCGAAAGAATATTAGTCCGCATACATTTCGACATAGTTTTGCCACTCATTTGGTTGAAGGAGGAGCCAATTTAAGAGCTGTGCAGGAGATGCTTGGTCATGAGTCGATAATTACCACCGAAATTTATACCCATTTGGATCGGAATTATTTAAAAGAAGAAATATTGATGCATCATCCGCGATCGGCAAAACGCTAAATATCGTTATCAATCATTCCATCATCCTTAATATAGACGCCCCAATTTACGGCTTCGAGTTTTCCGTCAACAAAATAGAAATCCATCAAAGCATCTTCGCAACTTAAACGTCTTTCACCCCATTCTTCCTCGTCATCCTCAAATTGATTAAAACCATTATCCATCAATAATTTTTTAATTTCAGGCTCTGGTTTATCAAAGATTTTAACTCCGTATAGTGTGGCATTTTTATTGTCGACATCAAAGTTTGAAACAATGGGCTCTATCAATCCTTCAAGAAATACGGTAACTCCAAGTTCAGTAAAGAAAAGTATTGTTGTTTTGAGATCATCGTCAGTTCTAACTTCTTCTACATTGTCGGGTTTTCCAAGTATTTGCGTTAATTTTTCCGGTATATCTCCAAAATTTATATTTCCAAATCCAATTCGAGGTTTAATTTCGAGGTTTAGCATAGTAATTTTTTTATTTTTTGTTCAATTTCACAGCTAACAAATATAAAATAAATAATAAGAATGGAAACTCTTTTTTTTGATTATTCTA
>JAZDJM010000052.1:0-2456 GCA_043804305.1 Bacteroidota bacterium | reverse complement strand
CAAATATAGGATTTAGTTTTCTTCACCTAGTTTTTTTCGAACGCCTTCGAGCATTGCCTTAGTGAGTTCTGCCAGATTATAATTTGTTTTTAATCCCCAATCTGCCTTAGCCACGCTATCATCGATACTGGCAGGCCATGAATCGGCAATGGCCTGACGAAAATCGGGCTCATAGGAGATTTCGAATTCGGGAATGTGCTTTTTGATTTCTGCTGCCAATTCCTGCGGATCGAAACTGATTCCGGCTACATTGTAACTCGAACGGAGGCTTAAATCCTCTTCATCGGCTTCCATTAAATCGATGGTTGCATTAATCGCATCATCCATAAACATCATCGGCAGTTTCGACCCTTTACTTAAAAAAGAAGTGTATTTTGCTTGTCTTACCGCATCAAAAAAGATTTCCACGGCATAGTCGGTTGTTCCGCCACCCGCTTCCGTTTTATAGGAGATTAACCCGGGATAACGTAAACTTCTAACATCTACTCCATAACGGTTGTAATAATATTCTATCCATCGCTCGCCGGCTAGTTTACTTATTCCATAAACCGTATTTGGTTCGGTAATGGTGTATTGCGGAGTGTTAAAACGCGGGGTTGTCGGTCCGAAAACAGCAATAGAGCTTGGCCAGAATACATTTTTTATGGCATCAACTTCTTTGGCTAAATCCAGAATATTCATCAAAGAACGCATATTGATGTCCCAGGCCTGCATAGGTATTTTTTCGGCATTGCCCGATAAAACAGCGGCCAGATGATAGATTTGGGTTATTTTATGTCGGATGACAAAATGAATAAGCCGGCTGCTGTCGAGCACATCCAAAATCTCGAATGGCCCGCCATTAACCACATCGGCAGACGCTTGTTTAATATCCGTGGCAAAAACCTGCTGAGCACCATACCTTCTGCGTAATTCCAAAACGAGTTCAGAACCAATTTGTCCGGCAGCTCCAATAACTAATATATTTTCCATTTGAGTGTAATTTTTCTAATAAATTTGAATCAATATCCGTAGGCTCTGCCTTCAAAACGGATAACATCTACTTTCAAGACCTGAACTTCTTCGAGCGAAGGTTTTCCAAATTTAAAACTTCTTGCCGAATAGTTTTTCATAAATTGATGAAGAATCGCTTCTTTTTCATTGATATCGTCAATAAAATCGACGCTGCCATAAGTTAAAACCGATCGGTATTTCATGCTCCAGCTGCATGCCACATCTTCGTTTTGCCAATGCATCAAATGATCGGTTGTAAATAAAATACAAACCTCCGGATTCTTTTTAAGAATATCAATTTTTTTTCCGTGTTTAGCGCAGTGAAGCAGAATTGTATTTTCGGAAAAACCAAAATTCATAGGGATAAGATAGGGTTTATTATCCTTATCCACCATAGAAACATAACAAACATCGCACTTTTCGATTATCTCTAAAATATCGCGCTGATTATCCAGACTTCTGTTTTTCATATGTCTATAATTTGTTTTTTAATGGTCATATGGAACATCTACAATAATCATCCTCCTGTGTGTCAAGATTGTTTAGTCGTGGATGTTTCATCTGTTTATAATTTGTTTTTTAATGGTCATATGGAACATCCACTATAATCATCCTCCTGTGTGTCAAAATTGTTTAGTCGTGGATGTTTCATCTGTTTATAATTTTAAGTTTAAGGTCAGATGGAATAGCCATTAAAAAAATAATCATTCCGGTTGGTGATTTTTTAGTCATGGCTATTTCATATGTTTATGATTTATTAATGCATTGCTAACTTTAATTGGTATTAATGCTTGCTTCGCAGGTGTTTTTTAACGGTCATATGGAACATCCACTATAATCATCCTACTTTGTGTCAAAATTGTTTTGCCATGAATGTTTCATCTATTCTAATTTGTTATTATTTGATATTAGCCGATCCTGTATTTTTGGGAAAATAGCTTTGAAGATAATCCTGCTTGTGTTTATTACCCAATCTTATCTTTGCAGCAAAATTACGAATTCCGTGTTAATTGATAAACAGATTTACCATTTATATTCATTAAAAATAAGGCATATGCTTTTCAGCTTAAAGCCTGATTATCCATAATTTATCTAGTACTTTTTATTCCCAATCTATCGTGGCAACTCTTTTTTTACCATCCATTTTAATTATTAATGGTTTTTTAAACCGAAGGTGTTTAAAGTAATTGGTTTGTTCAACAGGGGCATAGGCTGCAAGTTTATCCCAATTGATTTGGCTCGAGCCGTAGTTTGATTGTACTGAAAAATAACCCACATCGGCAGCAGTTACATTATGGAAAAAATGTGAACCAAAACTGGAATCCAGAGGAAAATCATCCAAACTGGTTTCAACAATAATTTTGGCCATCGAAATTTGTGACCAGGCTACCGGAATTCCAATCCATGGATCTCTTGTACCCCATCTTCCGGGGCCAATTAAAATGTATTTCCGGTTTTCCTGA
>JAZDJM010000051.1:0-7878 GCA_043804305.1 Bacteroidota bacterium | reverse complement strand
TAGAATAATCGCCGCCACAAATAAAAATATTAAAAACGAAATTGCCCAACATCAGTTTAGGGAGGATTTATACCACCGCTTAAGTGTTATTCTGATTGAAGTTCCGCTTTTAAAAGATCGAAAAGATGATATTCCGTTACTGATCAATCATTTTCTTGAAGAAATTGCTGAGGCTCAGGGTAAGAAAAAGACTGAAATATCAGAGAAGGCATTAGAATTATTGAAAGAAAAACCATGGACGGGCAATATTCGTGAATTACGAAATGTTGTTGAAAGGCTGGTCATTTTATCCGGAAATCAGATTGAAGATAAGGATGTTGAATCGTATGTTTAAATATCAACTACGAGTCAGGATTTCCTGAATAATTGGTTTTAGACCCGCAAAAAAGAATTCAACGGCAATTACCATTACAATCAGCCCCATTAATTTTAGCATAACTTTATTGCCGGTTTCACCCAAGAAATTTGTAATTTTTGTCCCGCCCAAATAAATAAGAAGGGTCAAAAGCATGGTTAAAACAATTATTCCGATTAAAATTATTTTCAGGCTAAAACTGTCTGAATCTTCCATAAGTACAATGGCATTGGTTATTGCTCCAGGGCCGGCAATCATTGGAATCCCTAAGGGAGTTATTGAAATATCTTCGACATATTCTTTCACATTTTCTTCGGGTATGCTTTTAAACGAACTAAAGCGCGCATTAAGCATATCATATCCCATTACAAAAAGGATGATTCCACCTACAATTCTAAAACTGTTTACAGAAATTCCAAAAAAATTAAACATCATTTGTCCGGCAAATGCAAAGATCAAAAGCGTAACAAAGGCAGTAAATACAGCTTTTATTGCAGTTTTTTTCTGTTGAGTTTTGCTCAATTTAGCGGTCATGGTCAAAAAAACCGGCATAGAGCCCAAAGGGTTAATCAGAGAAAAAAAGGATGTAAAATAGAGTAAGGCAATGGTGAGTAATTCCTGCGTACTTTGCATTTTATTTTTTCAGCAAAAATAATAAAAGAAAAAGGCAATAGTGATTACCGAATTATTATTTAAAAACCGGATGCATTTCAACTTTTTGCTCTAGCTCTTAAAAAGATTACAAACCCGATTATTCCAATAATTATCGAAATTCCCGGAATAATATTAAGGTTAGCCGGAAGATCTTCATAAATTTCAACATCAATATAATCTCCTTTCAATAAATTAATTTGAATTAAAAGATATTCTTTCTTTGTCGAAATATAGTGAAATTCAAAACTGTTTTGGGCTTTTCGGATTCCATTAGATGCTCCGGAACTGTGTGCAATAATTTCTTCCCTTTTTATAAGCATTCCATTTTGGTCAGAGACTGTAATTACTGCATCAGCATTGGCTGACATCTGAATTCCGCTTTCTTCATCAACCAGCCAAAAAAACATGGTAAAATTCGAGTTTTCTTTGGTTTCAAGATTAAAAGAATGGATTTTGTTCTGAGCGAAGTGCTGTTCTTCAACCATAAAATCTTTTTTTCTTCCACTGAAATAGAAGAATCCAAAAATACCAACTCCCAATAGCAAAAGGCCAAAGTTTTTTTTATTCATTTCCGTATTTTTTTAAGGTATGGAATGAAATCCTCATTTAATTTATTTTTTGAATAGTTTTTAAGGGGCTATTCATTACACAAAAAAATAAAGATAATCTGCTATGATTTATTTAAAATAGAAAATCAATATTTGCTGAATTTAAACTGGTATTCGTTAGATTAATCGAAAAATTTGAAGCAGCGTTTTTAGCTTATCGATGCAAATACATGCATCTTAAAGATTTGAGAATTTATTTAGATTGAATCTAAATTTTCAAAAAAAATTATCAGGCCGTTTTTTTAATAAAAAACATAGTATATTTGTACCGATGCGTTAATTTTAAGTGGGAATAATAATTGGCTCCTAATCATTGATTTGATTAGGAGTTTTTTTATTTAAAAATAATTGTTAATTTTCCTAAAAATATTTGTTTTTTAATAATAAATAGTTGTATCTTAGCTGCGCGTTAATTTTAAGTGGGAATAATAATTGGCCCCTGATCATTGAATTGATTGGGGGTTTTTTTATTTTTGTAAAAAGCAGATTTTATGGAGCATTTCGATAAACTGAAAAAACTATTTTACTCATGGAAAAACGAATCTCCAACTAAGATTGAGCTTCTTACATCAACATCTGCATCTACACGAATTTATCACCGAATCTTTTTAAAACAGGAAACCTTTATTGGTGCATACAATAATGATAGAAATGAAAACCGTGCTTTCTTTCATTTTTCCACTGTTTTTAAGAATGCGGGTTTTCCTGTTCCTGAAATTTTGAGAACCGACAGCTCTGAATTATATTATATAATTGAAGATTTAGGTGATTTAAACCTTTTGGAAAAACTTAAAATTGAAGGAGAGTCAGATAATTTAAAGCAGGTGTATAAAAAATCTTTAAATCAGCTTTTTCGGATTCAACATTTTGGTTTTGAGAATATTAATTTTGAAAAATTCGCATTTCCCCGTAAAGCTTTTGATAGTCAATCTATTCTTTGGGATTTGTATTATTTCAAATATTATTTTTTAAAAGTATCAGGTTTAGCTTTTGATGAGCAACTCCTCGAAAATGATTTTCAATATCTTGCAAGCCAACTAAGTGCTTCTAAGTTTAAGGGTTTTATGTTTAGAGATTTTCAGGCAAGAAATATACACATTCAGGAAAATGATGTTTGGTTTATTGATTATCAAGGAGGTAGAATAGGTCCCTTGCTCTATGATTTAGCCTCATTGCTTTTTCAGGCATCTGCTCAGCTTAGTGATTCATTCAGAGATGAACTTAAGAACCATTACTTTAATCTGATGAATGAGAAATATCATATCAGCAGGGAAGAATTTGAAACTGAGCTAAATGCATTGGCTTTTATTAGAATTATACAAACACTTGGAGCCTATGGATTTAGAGGATTAATTGAGAAAAAAGCTTATTTTATAAACAGTATTCCATCAGCATTGAATAATCTGGAGAATAATCTTAATTCACCCAATTTTAAACTTGAAATTTTATACTTTGGCCAATTATTGAAGCAATTATTCAGATTAAATTCTAAATTTGCTACATAAACTCAATTATGCTTACGGTTACAATTTTTAGTTTTTCTTTTCTTAAAGACCCGAAACCTATCGACAAAAGTGAAAACGGAGGTGGCTTTGTTTTCGATTGCAGAGCTTTACCAAATCCGGGGCGATACGAAAAATATAGAACTTTATCAGGAAAAGACACTGAGGTTATTGAGTTTTTAGAAAATGAGGAAGAAGTAGGCTTATTCATTAATCATGTTTATGCTATTGTTAGTCAATCTGTTAAGCAGTATTTAAACAGAGATTTCACTGATTTAATGGTAAGTTTTGGGTGCACAGGTGGTCAGCATCGATCGGTTTACAATGCTGAGCTTTTGGCTCAAAAACTAAAAGAAAATTTTGATATTCTGGTTAAGATCATTCATTTGCAGGAAAACAATTGGAAATAATTAATGCTCAAGGAAAAAGATGATATAAAATTTGCATACAAAAAGATGCAAACGCTTAAATTTAATTTTTGGATTATTTTTGGATCCTGGCTTCCATTTGCGTTTATCGCCATATTTTCAAACTCGTTAACGCTTATTTCGCAGATGATTATGGGTGCAGCGCAAAGCTTGTCTGTTTTCTTAAGTTGGCAAACAACCCGAATCTCTTACCGTCAGCAAAGAAATTTGCCCAATGCTGAACGCTGGAATGCACAGTTTATGAATTTTGTTTTTCTGTTGTCTTTCCTGATTGTAATTATTATGGCTATCGACCGTCTTTTGCTTCCAAGAGATATAAAAGAGGATTTGGCGCTTTTTGCTTTGATTGTGAATAGTTTTGCTTTGATAGTAAATTTTATTCAATGGCGAAAAAACCTAAAACTATCAAAGAAATGCAAATCGTTGGTTATTGAAAGTCAATTATCTTTATTTTTTATTAAATTTTTCACGGTTTTAACTGTGGAAATTTCTTTATCCCTTTATTTTTTACTAGAAGGAAAGGGAATTCATGCCTATGTGGATACACTTTTTAGCTTTGCTTTGGCTATTCTAATCTTGTTTTCTACTTTTCAATTGTTTCGAAAAGCAAATGGGAAAGATTAAAACCATCTTACAGATTTTCTCTTAATTCTCAATTATTTTCTCGGAGCAAAGTTTATCCCCAAATAAAAAGGATTTTCGCTGAAGAAATTATTTTTCATCAACAAAAATCCTATTCAAAAGCTTTGTTGTACAGTCTATTTTAAATGCTTCAGCAAAAAGTCAGTCATTTTTTGATGCAAATTAATTGAGGTATTTTTTCCGGTATAAATACCATGATTGCTGTTGGGATAAATCATTAAATCAAACTGTTTGTTCGCATCAACTAATGCAGTTATGAGGTCGTAGGTATTTTGAGGATGAACATTATCATCTGCATCGCCATGAACTAAAAGATAGTTTCCTATGAGTTTCTCAACGTGATTAATCGGTGAATTATCGTCATAACCCAAACTGTTTTCCTGTGGAGTTCGCATAAAACGTTCAGTATAGATATTATCATAATACCTCCAGTTTGTAACCGGAGCAACTGCAATTGCAGTACTAAAAACTTCAGCACCTTTTGTTATTGCCAATGAACTCATATATCCGCCATAACTCCAGCCAAACATAGCAATCTTATTTTCAACAACATAAGGTAATTTGGTCATGAATTTTGCAGCTTCAATTTGGTCTATAATTTCATATTTGCCCAATTGTAAATAAGTCATTTTTTTAAATTCCTCTCCTCTAAAACCAGTGCCTCTATTATCGACAGACACGATAATGATATCGTTTTGTGCAAGCAATTGCAACCATGTATCTCTGGTACTTCCCCAACGATTTTGAACAGTTTGTGAGCCGGGGCCGCCATATACATAAAATAAAACAGCGTATTTTTTATGCTCGTCAAAATTTGGAGGAAGTATTTGCCATGCATTTAAATCAATATTTTCGGATGTTTTAATGGTAAAAAATGTTTTTTTGCCAAAACCATATTTCTTAACTGTGTTTTGCAAATCAGAGTTATCTTCCAAGGTTTTGATAATTTTTCCATTACGGTCTTTTAATTGAATCTGAGGAGGTGTGTTTGCATCGCTCCAATTGGCAATATAATAATTGAAATTGCTGCTAAAGCTTAATTGATTCCATCCATCTTTGGCTTCAATTTCTTTGATTTTTCCTTTTAGGTCAACCGAATAGACTTCACGGTTAATTGGCGATTTCATTGCTGCACTAAAAACTACTGCTTTATTTAAATTGTCGAATCCAATCACATTATCAACATCCCAGTTGCCGGAGGTTAGCTTTTTAATCAATTCTCCCTGCATTGAATAGTAATAGATATGTTTGAACCCCTCAGATTCGCTACTCAAAACAAAGCCTTGATTTAATTCCTTTTTACCGGAAATAAAAAATAAATCGTCGGTAATATCTACATAATATTTATTGGATTCGTTATAAATCACCTTAGTTTCACCAGTTTGCGGATTGGCAAGCATCAGGTCATACTTATTCTGTAATCTGTTTAATCGGGAGATTGAAAGTGCTTCATCAGAATTGGTCCATTGAATCCTAGGAATATAAATATCAGTTTCAGTTCCGATATTCATCGTTTGGATAAGGTTTTTTTCAACAGAATAAGTATGAATGCTTACTACCGAATTATCTTCACCTGCTTTGGGATATTTATACTTTTCGTGTTTTGGATACAAATCGCCGTATTTTGTAATTTGGAATTCAGGCACACGGCTTTCGTCAAATTTATAAAATGCGATGTATTTTCCTTCGGGCGACCAAAAAAATGCTTTGGTAAAGCTAAATTCTTCTTCATAAACCCAGTCACTTGTGCCATTGATTATTTTTTCTTCTTTACCATCATGGGTAATTTGCTTTTCTTCGAAAGTTGCTAAGTCAACCATAAAAATATTGTTATCGCGAACAAAAGCAATTTTTGAACCGTCGGGTGAAAAAGCAGCCAGTCTTTGTTTTCCACCATTTGAAACTTTTTTCATGCTTTTGGAAGGTATATCATAAACATAGAAATCTGATTTGGAACTATGGCGGTAAATTGATTCTGTGTTTGTAGCCAGCAGTATTTGGGTTTCGGTGGAATTGAAACTGTATGCGTCAATTTTCGAAAAGTTTGAATCACTTTGTTTTAGAAAATTTAAGTCCACTAATATCCGGGTTTCTTCACCTGTTTTATAACTCGATTCAGTGATTCCCTGACCATTCAACCTGCAGAAAAAATCTCCGCGCATAGGCACTATTCCACGAACAGATTTGGCTGCCAGCTGTCTGGATTTAAAAATATCTTCTAAAGTAATTTTAGTAATCGCTGAGCTTTGTCCGATAAGTTGAGAACTTAGAATAAATAAGAATAGTAGGGTAATGACTTTTTTCATGACAATGTATTTAAACGTTTTGTGCAAATCTAAAGATTTAAGATGAAATAGCCATGACTAAAAAATCATCAAGCGATGTGATTATTAACTTTTTGGCTATTCTTCCAAAAAATAGGGACGGGCAATCCGGCAACCGAATTTACGGGGTCGGCCAAGCCATTAAAAGAACAAATAAAATATAGCTGAAAAACAAGCATTTCTTGTATACTGAAAACAGGAATTGATTCGACTTTCTTCTGAATTTGTAAACAGGCTCTTGTTTTTTTGTAAAAAAGTTTTTCCACCATGTATTTGTACCATTAGGCATTCACTATCACACCATTGTTATCTTTTCACATGTTTTTTAAGCAAAACAAATTATTAGCATTTGTTTTGTCTATACATATTCTTACTTTTGAATAAATTATTAACGGTATACAAATTATGTCTGCTTTCAATATACTAATAGTTGAGGATGAGCTAATTAGTTCAAGATTGCTGCAAAACTATCTGATTCAGATGGGACATAATGTAATTGGTATGGTTCCGAGTGGCGAAGAAGCTATTGGTTTTATTTTTGATAATAATCCCGATTTGATATTAATGGATATCGAATTATCAGGCCGGTTAAACGGAATTGAAACTGTTGAGATTATCAGACAAACTAAAGATATTCCCACTTTATTTCTTAGTGCTCAAACAGATAAAGCACTACTTGAAAAAGCCAAAGCTGTTGAACCCATTGGTTATTTATTGAAACCGGTGCAGCCTGTACAGCTTGAGATTATCATAGAAATGACTCGTAAAAAGATTCTGGTCGATCAGGAACTTGAGAATTATCGGAACCATTTGGAACGCTTGGTGGTTGGACGAACAAAAAGTCTGTTTCAGGAAATTGAGAAGCACAAAAATGCACTGAAAAAAATTGAGGAGAGTGAAATTAAGCTTAGCTCCATTACATCGGCAGCAAATGATGCCATCATAATGTTTGATGAATATGGTCAAATAAATTTTTGGAATTTAATCGCGACTAAATTATTTGGATATGAAAATGAAGATATCCTAAATCAAAATATCAGAACATTATTTTCTTCCGACAATCTTTCAGATGATTATATTCAAAGTATAGAATTAATTCAAGATGTTATTGAAAACAAGCGCCTTAGCAAGAATGTAGAACTTATGGCTACACACAGCGATGGGAGTAAGATTCCAATCGAAATGTCTATGGCTTCTGTAATGGTTGGGGGCGAATTGAATGTAGTTTGTATTGTTAGGGATATCACCCAAAGGAAACTTTATCTTGAAGAAATTGAGCGCTTTAAGTTAATAGCAGACATTGCGAATTATGGTTTGGTGATTACTGATTTGGATGGGAAAATCAGTTACCTTAATAAATATTTT
>JAZDJM010000050.1:0-2219 GCA_043804305.1 Bacteroidota bacterium | reverse complement strand
TACCAAACATATTCCCATGATCGGTTATGGCAACAGCTTGCATATTATCTGATTTGGCTTTTTGCGCTAATTCATCAATATCTGTGGCTCCGTCGAGTATGGAATATTGAGTATGCAAGTGTAAATGAGTAAAAACAAAAGAGTTAGGCGAAATATCGATACTTTTCAGATGACTTAATTTTTCTTCGGCTTCGGTAGGTTTTTCCTTTTTATTCAGGTTCTGATTAATCAGATCTTTGGGATTGTAGGGCTGTGTATTTAAACCAATAGCTTGAATGAGTTTTGGATGATGTGCTTTAAAGGAATTAATTTCTTCATCACCAAATCCAATTTTCTCTTTTTCGATTATTTGTAATCGAAGCAGTTCAAAAAAGCAACGGGCAGTAGCTTCAACATCAGCCGCTGCATTATGCGCCTCACTTATTTTTTCGCCGAAAAGTTTTAAATGAAGTTCTTCCAATTTTGGCCATTTGAAACCACCACCGCGACCACCGGGTAATGCGCAAAAGTCGACAGATTCATCTTTAGTATCTATCGTTTTTCTTCGATGTAATTGTGTATCAGTATTTTTACGTACAAATTCTGCGCCTAGCACATTAATATCAAAATCAACATTATGGCCTATAATATATATCGAATGTTCTAATGCTAAGTTAAATTCATTTAAAACATAATCTAGATCAACACCTTGTTCTATAGCGCGTTCAGTAGTAATTCCATGAATCTTTGTTACGGCATAGGGTATTTCATAGTCCTCTGGTTTAATAATATAATTTTTAACTTCGATAAGTTTACCGTTTGCGTTATGTAATTGCCATGAAATCTGAACCATGCGGGGCCAGTTTTCGGTCGATTTGTAACTAATTTTATAATCCAGAGGTAATCCGGTAGTTTCGGTATCGAAAATTAAAAACATGCGATTTTTGGGCTTTTTTTATCTGAACAAAAATATAGAAAATGGCTATCTATATAACTTTTGTTGATAAGTTTAAACAAATTACTTTGAGTTTAGATTGATAAAATATGCAATAATATCGCATAAAGTGGGAGCGAAATCATATTACTTTCATAATCATTATTTTTATTAAAACTCATGTTAATCTATTTATATTGAATTAAATAGAGAATCTTGAAATTTGACAGAGTCTATTAATGCATTTTTTGTATCTAAACTGTTAGTTAATATAATGTTAAAAAAAATAAAAAAAATTAGTATTTATATGCAAAATGTTTTCTACTTTTAAGCGGTTAAATAAGTATAAATCTTAAAATTTTATTGCATGAAAAGAACATTATCATTCGCGGTTATAGCATTAGCCGTGGGCTTAAGTGCTTGTGAAAAGAAGCAGGCAAATGTAGGGCAAACCGACAACGAGAATCTGATTAGTTATAATCAAGAAGTGATTCCGGGAAAATATATTGTATTATACAATAGTTCTCTCCCAAATTTCAAAAATGTGCCTGTTGATTTAGATGCAAACATCGACTTGGTTAAAGAAATATCAAAAGATATTTTTAAAAAGGCAGGTATTGATATGAAAGAACCGGAAAGAGTTTATGGTTTGGTTTTAAAAGGCATTGCTATCGAATTATCAGAGCAAGAAGTGGAGAAATTAAAGAAAGAGCCTGAAGTAATTGGTGTTTATCCGGATATGATGGTAATATTAGCCAAACCTGCTCCGGTACCCGTTGACCCACCGGCTGAAGTTATTCCATACGGCGTAATACGTACCGGATATGCTACTTATACCGGAACAAAGAAAGCCTGGATTCTAGACACAGGAATTGATTTAGATCATGCTGACTTGAATGTGGATGCGGCAAGCGGAAAAACTTTTGTACTTCGTACCACTACTCCCGACGATGATAATGGTCATGGCACTCATTGTGCAGGCATAGTGGCTGCAATTGATAATACTATTGGTGTTGTTGGTGTAGCTGCTGGTGCAACTGTGGTTCCGGTAAAAGTACTTGATAAAAGAGGATCGGGTGCATACTCACAGATTATTGCAGGTGTTGATTTTGTTGCAGCTAATGCTGTAGCAGGCGATGTTGCTAATATGAGTCTTGGTGGTGATTCAGATATTCAGGCTCTTGAGGATGCATGTATCGCAGCAACAAATGCTGGCGTTATTATAGTTGCGGCGGCAGGTAATGAAGGCGGATCAGTAATTTATCCGGCAGCTTATGATTCAGTTATTGCTGTGTCAGCTACGAAC
>JAZDJM010000049.1:0-4436 GCA_043804305.1 Bacteroidota bacterium | reverse complement strand
AAAACATTGAATAACAAATGTATATAATTTCGACACACCAAAATGGGTGACGCATTGTCGAATTCAGGAGAAGAATTCTAATTTAAACACCTGAGCTTTTTTCTCCCGAAAACTGAACTTAAACCCCATAGCCTGATTGTTTTGGATTTTTCCCAAAGTGGCTTGCGCTGACAACCACTAAAAAAACCATATACTAATACCGCTGCAATAATCAAATAATCAATCTAATGGTGCAAGCAATGGCAATTAGAAAATAATCAAAGCGTTTATACAGTTAATGAAAAATGAATCGTATTATGTTGAAAAACGCATAGAAATTTAAGCTAATCTTATACATAATGGATGTTTTCTGCGGGCACTTATTATTCAGATAACCCGATTTATGCATAATATTTATGCTAATTATTGTCAAAATTTATCTTAAAATACAAAACTTGCAACAGTTATATATATCTACATATAATAATAAGTATTTTTGTTATAATGTTGAAACGTCAATATTTTAATTGTAATATTGTTATAGTTTGTAATATCAAATCAATACTTGTAACATTTAATAATGCAACTAAGGAAACTAAAACAACACAATTTTTATTGAAGAAATTCCCTGAAAAATTTTGTAATTAACTGAAATCGTATTATATTTAAATATTAGAATTGAGCGAATATTTAAAATTACGAGGGAAAAATTAAAATTCGAGCCAATGATAAGCAATAAACCTAATTCTCAATCTGCTAATGCTAAATTTGATTTTAATGATTTAAGTGCCCAAATGCTTAAAAGTTTTAATCAAAAAGATTTGGAAGCAGCTGCCATTTCAATCCTTGAACAAGCAAAAACTCTTCAGCATAATTCTGAATTACAAACTGCAAAATACGAGACTTTGTTCAGAGTCAGTCCCAATCCTATATTTGTATTGGATAAAAGGGCGTTGTAAGAGAAGCAAATCAACAGGCATTTGAGATTACAGGCTTTGATAAAAATGAAATACTAAATAAACATTTTCTAAAACTTCCTTTTTTTCCCATTAGCGAATTGCTCAGATATGCCCTTATTTTTCGACAAATCATAAAAGGGAAAGTTTCTATTGTTGAGAATATCCATTGGAAACATAAATCTGGCGAGTTCCGATATTCAAATGCTTATTGCAATTTATTACATGATAAGAAAGGGAAGGTTTTAGGATTTATTGGTGTTGTGCCGGATATCACAGAAAATATGAAAAATGTATATCTTAGGAGCAAATCAGAAAAAGAATATTTAGACCTCATAGAAAAAACACAAATCGCTCTACTTACTGATGACAGGGCAGGCAAAATTACTTCGGCAAATATCAGGTTTCTCGAATTGTTTGAATACAACATCGATGAACTTAAAAAACTTGATCTTAGAGGATGGGTACATCCTGAAGACTATCCGCTAGTGATGAAAAATCATTTGGACAGATTGAATGGTAAAAAAGCTCCCGTTCATTACGAATACCGTGCGATATCAAAAACAGGCAAAATTATATGGTGTGAAGTGGAGGTAATCCCGATTGAAGAAAATGGTATACTCACAGGAACCCGCAGCTATTTGTGGGACATTAGCAAACGCAAGGCGGATGAACTTAAAATTGAAGAACAATCCAACTTATTTCAATCGGTTATCGAAAATTTAACCGACCCGTTTTATGTAATTGATGTAAAAGACTATAGCATTATGCTTGCTAATTCAGCAAGTGGCTTAAAGATTGGGCAAAAAAACAGACTTCCTTCCAATCCTAAATGTTTCGAATTGACACATCATCGTAAAACACCCTGCGAAGGAGATGAACATCCTTGTCCGATTACACAAATACTCGAAACAGGCAAACCTTGTATTTCTGAGCATATTCATTACGATTTAAATGGTAAGCCCAGAACAGTTGAAATAAGAGCATTTCCAATTTTAAACAAAGAAAATGAGATAACCCAGATAATTGAACATGCCATCGATATTACCGATAAAATAAGGGCAAACGAAGTTCTTAGCAAAGAAAAAAAACAAACACAGGCTTATCTCGATATAGCTGCAGTAATGCTGGTTGTGCTGGATGTAAATCAAAATATAGTGCTTTGCAATAAGCAAGGACTAATGCTTTTGGGGTATACAGAAAGTGAACTAATAGGAAAGAATTGGTTTGATACTGTAATTCCTAAAAAAGACCGTGCAATGGTGGAGGAGGTTTTTGATGCTTTAACTGCAGGAAGACAAGATGCCCCTGAATATTTCGAAAACATTGTATTGACAAAAAATGGAGAAGAACGGCTAATCGCATGGAATAATAGTTGTTTACCGAATGATGAAGGCAAAATCGAAAGAATTATTTCATCAGGCGAAGACATTACCTGGAAACGAAAAACGGAGGAGGAACTAAAAGAAAGCGAAAAAAAATATTACGATCTTTTCGAAAATCATTCAGCGGCAAAACTGATTGTTGACATTGAAACGGCGCAAATTATAGATTGCAATAAAGCTGCCACTGATTTTTACGGATGGTCTTCCAATGAACTTAAAAGCATGAACATTAAACAAATCAATCTTTTGTCGGAAGAAGAATTCAGAAGTAAAATGGAATTGGTAATAACAAACAAACAAAAACATTTTGAATTGAAGCATATCTGTGCCAATGGTATAATAAAGGATGTAGAAGTTTATGCAGGCATGGTAACTATTAATAAAAAGCAATGCATACATGCTGTTATTCATGATATCAGCGATCGGAAACGCTCTGAATTCCGTTTAAAACAAAAACACAAAATTGACGCCTCTATGGCAAGGCTTTATGTTCCATTAAGCAAAACCCATTTATCGATAAAAGAAATTGCCTATGTTATTTATTACGAAGCCCTTGCACTTACAAATAGCGAATATTGCTTTGTAGCTACCATTGATTATGAAAACCCCGACAAATTAATAGCGCACACTTTAAGTGAAATGTTAAACGATAATAGCTGTACTGTTGCTTTGGAACAAAAGCAGGAAATAGTATTTAACCGTTCCAAAGACGGAAAATTTCCGGCACTATTTGGTGTTTCTTTGAATAACAAAGAAGCTTTCTATACGAATGATGCCGCTCAGCATCCGGAAGCAACCGGAGTTCCTGAAGGCCATGTAAAAATTGAAAAATTTTTATCGGTTCCAGTACTTTTAAATCAAGAATTGGTGGGACAAATAGCAATTGCAAATCCTAAAGTCGATTATACAGAAAACGATCTGGAAGCCATAATGCATTTAGCAGAATATATGGCTTTGGCCATACAACGCCATAAATCGTCTGAAATGCTAAGAAAAAGTGAAGAGCGCTTTAAAACTGTTGCTGAAACTTCAGGCGAATGGATTTGGGAGGTCGATTCAAATGGCTTATTTACGTATTCCAGTCCGGCAGTTATTGATATTAATGGATTTACTGCCGAAGAGCTGGTAGGAAAAAAACATTTTTTTGATTTTTATGATAAGGAAGTACATCAGTCCAAGATGCAGGAAGCTGCAGAACTTTTTAAAGAGATGAAAAGTTTTAAAGGCATTGAGGATAAAATTATACATAAAGACGGCCATGAAATTTCTATTGAAACAAAGGGCATTCCAATCATAAGCAAAACAGGTCATTTTCTGGGGTTTATGGGCTCTACTATTAATATTACTGAAAAGAAAAAAGCGGAGGCCGATTTATTGAAGCATACCAAAGAACTGGAAGTATTTAACAACGCCATGGTTGACAGAGAAATGCGTATTATTGAAATGAAAGAAGAAGTCAATAGGATGTGTCAATTATTAAATATTGAGAAAAAATATCCTGAAAACTGGAGTTAATCTCATTAATTATTCTAAATATGGAGAATTTTCTTGTAAATCTGTTTTATAATATTAAACCTCGGAAAATTAGAACACAGTTTATAGTCTGGTTCACTTCATTAGCATTGGTTCCAATTCTAATTGTCTCTTTTTATGCCAGACCAAAAATAGAAAAGATTTTAATGGAACAACAAATTAGCCATTTTAAGGCCTTATCAGCTTTTCAGGTTCAAAAAGTAGAAAATTTTCGCGACCACCTAATTAATGAGATGGAAATGCTAATAGATGAAAGAAGGATTGTTGAAAAACTAATGTTAGCTAATTCAAATCCTTCTAATAAACAAACTATTAAACAATCGAATGCCTTTGAAGAAGATAATAGGTCTTTTTACAAACGTCAATTTCATATAACTAAAGATCATTTTATTTCAGATTTTCTATTGATTGATACCAACACCCGGATTATATATTCATCTAACGACGCTATTGTCGGGCGCAAAATTGCTGATTTAGGAAGTGAAAATCTAAGCCTTAAAAACAGCTACTTAAAGTTTATTCAACAAAAATCGCTTTATATTTCACCTGCTTTTTTTGATAAGGACAATCAAACGTCTGCGCT
>JAZDJM010000048.1:0-2287 GCA_043804305.1 Bacteroidota bacterium | reverse complement strand
TTTAATTTTAACCATCACATAATCGCCAATTTGATATTCTTTTTTAGGAAAAACTACCATTTTGTTCTGACTATTTCTTCCGGCCAAATCATTGACCGACTTTTTAGAGAAAGATTCGACCAAAACCTCAAAAGTTTTGCCGATATCATTCTGATTGGAGCGAAGGGAAAGTTTTTGTTGCAGTTCTATAATTTCTGATAAGCGTTTGCTTTTTATTTCTTCGGGAACATCGTCGGCATATTTTTTTTGAGCAATCGTATTTGGCCTTTCCGAATATTTAAACATAAAAGCATAATCGAAGCCCACCCATTCCATTAGCGAAAGTGTTTGTTGATGCTCCTCATCGGTTTCACTGCAAAATCCGGCAATAATATCGGTTGATAATCCACAGTCGGGAATGTGTTTTTTAATGGTTGAAATGCGATCCATATACCATTCGCGGGTGTATTTTCGGTTCATCCGTTTTAACACCTCATTATTGCCCGATTGAAAGGGCAAATGGATGGCCTTGCATATGTTTGGTGTTTTAGCAATGATTTCGATCAGTTCGTTTGAAATATCTTTTGGATGAGAAGTAGCAAAACGAACGCGGAGTTGGGTTGAAACCTGGGCAACCTTTGCAATCAGCTCAGGAAAGCTTACCCGTTCTCCTTCGTTTTCCCACAGATACGAATTCACATTTTGTCCTAAAAGAGTTACTTCTTTATAGCCTTTTTCAAATAAATCCCTGGCCTCATGGATAATGGTTTCAGGATTCCGGCTTCTTTCTTTGCCACGGGTAAACGGAACCACACAATAGGTGCAAAAATTTTCGCAACCGCGCATAATCGAGATAAATGCAGAAACTTTATTGCTTCCCAAACGCACAGGTTCAATTTCGGCATAGGTTTCTTCCTCCGATAGAATTACATTTATTGCCTTTCTTCCGCTTTCAACGGTTTTGATTAAATTGGGTAAATCGCGATAGACATCAGGGCCAACAATTAAATCTACCATATCTTCTTCTTCAAGCAGCTGTTGTTTCAGTCTCTCTGCCATACAACCCAATATCCCGATTTTTAGTTCCGGATTGCTTTTCTTTAATCGTTTAATTTCCTTAAGGCGTTTTCGAATGGTTTGTTCGGCATTATCTCTTATGGAGCAGGTGTTCAGAAAAATAATATCCGCATTTTCAACATTTTCAGCCGTTGTGAATCCTTCTTTTTCCATAATAGAGCCAACAATCTCGCTGTCCGAAAAGTTCATTTGACATCCATAGGTTTCTATATGTAATTTTTTTGTATTCATGGTTTTGATGAGGTATTTTTCAAAAGAGGAAATTTGTTTGTTTCATTCCATTTGAAAATCGTATAAAAAATAAAAATCGGGCAAAATTACATAAAAACTAAGCCAATCTTTAATTTTACAATTTGATAACAGGTTTAAGCATTCACACGCATTTAAAAATGACGCTGTCGAATTTCTAATGTATTTATTAAATGGTCTATAAATTATAAACAATCGCTCTTCGATTGAATAAAAGGTGTAAACTTTTGTTAGTTTCTCAAATTCTT
Source organism: Bacteroidota bacterium (assembly GCA_043804305.1). Classification (GTDB taxonomy): domain Bacteria; phylum Bacteroidota; class Bacteroidia; order Bacteroidales; family UBA12170; genus UBA12170. Next base: position 734 of record JAZDJM010000048.1, on the reverse strand, counting down.
AATAAACTCAAAGCGATATATACTACAAAATTGTAATTTCGTCTGGATTTTTCAAAGCACAAATTAACGCAACATTAATCAAAACAATAAAGATGGCCTATATTGTTGAGTGGTTAGATTCAGGTGTTGTTATAAAATACATTGGAGAAATTGATATTTTGGATCTTTTTAAGATTGGCGGAATCATCACCAACGACAAAAGGTATGGCCGAATAAAATATGTTATTTCTGATTTTTTAAAAGTGAAAAGTTTAGAAATAGCTGAGATTAGTATAAAACAGTTATCCCTTCGTGATGAAATTCCATCCATTTTGAATCCGAATTTAAAATTTTCAATTGTTTCCGATAATCAGGATATTTTATCAATGGTAATGGAATATATTGATTTAATGAAAGTTAATGAATGGAAAATTCAACTTTTTGATAATTTGGAAGATTCAATGAAGTGGTGTTTGTTAGGATAATTGCTTTCCCTCTTTTTCTAAATTAATTTATCGAATTAAATATTACATTCAAAAATCTGTATATCAGGAGAATATAATTTTCATGTAAATATGAATAATCCTTAAAGTTTGATAAAAATCAATTCAACATTTGGATTAATAGAAATTTTATGTGTTATTTTGCCACAAATTAAAAGCACGAAAATTTGATTTTTAACGCACTTACTCTTTTTTTGCATAAAAATCAGGTCTTAATACAAAATTCTCAATGGCAAAAAATTTAGTAATTGT
>JAZDJM010000047.1:0-3134 GCA_043804305.1 Bacteroidota bacterium | reverse complement strand
TCCTCGTAGCAAGCTGACGAAGTATCTCAATGGAATCTTTTTTTCTATTCACATAAAGATGCGGGAAACCTGACTGCCGTCTAATGTAAATAAGTTAACAGAAATCATCCTTCGACCGGTTCTGGATGATATCCTCTTCTTATATGTCAGGCATGTCGAAGCCTTATAACAATTATAAAACTCTTAACTAATCTACATTTGGACTGCCGTCAGTCAAGTTAAAACCCATGATTTTGAAATAAAAAATCATTGTCTCACTGATTTAAAATGCGGTAGTAAATAAATTTCTTGCTCCTTTTATTCCACATTTTTGATATTCATTGTAGGTTTGTGCGGCTCTTTCTTCAATTTCAAGTCCTGTTTCTTCAAGCAACCAGCCATCAATTGCCGATTTTAAAGTGTAGGCTTCGGGTGCCATTAAATGAGTAGTCCACAATACAGGATTTGCTTGTGCATTTTTTACTTGTGGACCAAAATATTCTTTACTGTAACAAGCCAAAATAATTACATCAATTTCTTGAGATATATTTGAATTATAATTCACGTCTACACCAAAATCCATAAGTCCATCGTGCCCAACATAAGCCAGTAAATCCGTATTACCTCCAAAATTTAAATTCAAAGTATCACATGAAATATGAACAGGATTTTGACCACAACAAATAAAATACTCATTCCCCGGTTTAATGTTTAACGGATGCTATACTTTCGCTTCCATTTTTGCCCATATTAAACTTCTTTCTTCATATGGGCGATAAACATGTAGTATTGCATAATCAGAGTTTATAACAGAGCTATCAATAACTCAATTATAGGACATTATTTGAGGCATTAAACGCTCGTTTAATGGGCTAAATTAATCCTCTTTTTTCTCTGAAGTAATATTTGATTTTTCTTGGTCGAAAAACGGCCGTTTAAATGAACTTACTGAAGGAAAAAAAATGATGTTCTTTTCAGCAAAAGAAATTTATTATTTTATGAAATGTTGAACGTTTAGTGTATGATTTCGTAAGGGATTGCGGCGTTCAAACCTGTCAAGTTACCACCCAAATTTGATGCGGGTGAAAACGCTCGAAAACCTCTGAAACCCTTATGAATTATACACATTGTGTGTGCCCAGCATGAGCACACCCAGCCGAAAGCTCTGGAAAAAGTTTAAAAATGCAAAGTTCTTTGTCTAAAAGCAAATAAGCTGAGAGTTTTATTCCAGAGGGTGTAAGTCCCTTATACGCAGGAGTAGTTGCCTGAAGTATTAGCAAGTCGCAAGGTGGTTTTCCGTGAGGAATGCACTGAAGGAAGCGAGACTGCAAAGGTTGGTACTGATACTTCGACTTCGCTCAGTATAAACTAAACAGAAACTGGATAAGAGGCATGGTAAATCGGACAAGGTAGCACATCATACTAACGTCCAAACGCAAGAAGCGGTGTATTTGTCATGTAGATTGGCTTCGTCGAGCTAAAGGTTCAGCAGCGATTGGCCGAAGGAATATGCTCTTACCTGGGGAGGTCTCCTTAACCACGAGTTGGACTTGGAGAAGTCAGCAGAAGCCATAGTAGTTACCAGCAATGAGCCACGAATAGAGACCGTGGAAGCCTCACAAGGTAATGAAGGGCTGAACAGTAGCCATCCTAATAATTTGGATGAACGTGTGTAATTCAGCGATGATGGTAGTATCCTAGCTGTCCACAACATCTCCAGAAAACAGGATTAGCTAATCAGGTGAAAAGAGCTGATTATTGAAGGTTACTGAACCGCCGTATTCGAGACCCGAACGTACGGTGGTGCGAGAGGTGCACTGGCGGTCATATGACCGTCAGCCGCCTACGATTATAAGCAGTCACTTATTTATCCTAATCATTTTCCCGTAAATCATTTATTGGTATTGTAAATTTAAAACTACTACCTCCTGCCTTGCCGGCAGGCAGGTTTCTCAATTCACTTTCTACCCATATTTTACCGCCATGTTTTTCAACAAATTCTTTGCAAAGAAGTAAACCTAAACCGGTTCCTTTTTCTTTTGCTGTACCCAGGGTTGAATGTGTTCGGGAAAAATCAAAAAGTTTATTCACCTCTTTTGGTGCTATTCCAATTCCGTTGTCGGTGACTGAAATGATGATGTTTGAATCATTTTGTTCGGCATTAATAGAAATAATTCCACCTGAATTAGTGTATTTTATTGCATTCGAAATCAGGTTACGCATTACTGTATTTAGCATATCAGTATCTGCCATAACATTCAAATCGTGATTTGGTAAATAATTAATGCTTATGTTTTTTTCATTGACACCCGGGGTGAGTAAATCCATAGCATCATTACAAATAGCTTTTAAACCCAATTTTTGTGGATTAAAAGATACCTTGTCCGATTGTGCATTTGCCCAGGTTAACAGGTTTTCTAATAATTGAAAAACTTTCGTGGTTGATTGATTAATATGAATGGCATACTTTTCAATTTCTTCCATATCTTTATTGTGGATTCCTTCTAACAATAATTCAACAAAACCAATAATAGCAATAAACGGGGATCTTAAATCGTGCCCCAGAATGGATATAAAACGATTTTTGTCGGAATTTAAAATTTTTAATTTTTGTTCGCTTTCTTTTAAATCAAGTTCGGCTTCTTTTCTTTTTGTTATATCAGCCGCATGCCCTTCAATAAAAATCTCATCATCAATTTGAGACTTATACATAAAATAATCTTGCAACCATACCCATTTTCCTGATTTTGTTTTAATTCGATATTCAATATTATAATCTGCACCTTTTTCATGGTCTTTAATTGCTTTTTGTACTGCCATTTTATCATCAGGGTGTATTGAATTATTCCAAAGAAATGAATTATTCAGAATTTCTTCAGGACTATATCCCAAAATAGCTTGAACAGAATCTGATAAAAACAAAGTACCCTTTAAATTTGAAAATTTGTAAATAATATCAGGCGAATGTTGTATAAAATTTTTGAATTTTTCTTCGCTACTTTTGAATTTTGTTTCCATTTCGTGACGGTAGAAAGCCAATTCTATTGTGGCATAAAGTTCTCTTTCATTTATTGGTTTTACAATATATGCGAAAGGGTTGGTCAACCGCGCTTGATTCAGCAGGTTTTCTTCGGAATAAGCGGTTATGAAAATAT
>JAZDJM010000046.1:0-2678 GCA_043804305.1 Bacteroidota bacterium | reverse complement strand
AAAACGATTCGATTGATTTGGAAATCCGTATCCGCGAAGGAGATCAAGCTTACCTTAAAAATATCATTATTAAAGGAAATACACGCACAAACGACCATGTAATTGTTCGCGAACTTCGTACCCGTCCGGGACAATTATTCAGTCGCGATGCAATTATTCGAACACAGCGCGAATTGGCTCAGTTAAAATATTTCGACCCAGAAAAATTAGGCGTCGATGTGCAGCCTAATCCTGTTGATGGAACTGTTGATATTATTTATACTGTTGAAGAAACCTCGTCTGACCAGATAGAACTTTCGGGTGGTTGGGGATATGGCAGGATTATAGGAACTGTTGGACTTTCGTTCAATAACTTCTCTATCCGCAATATTTTCAATAAAAAATCCTATCAGCCTATTCCTTCCGGCGATGGACAAAAATTAAGTCTTCGCTTTCAGACATACGGAGCAGGTTATTCGAGTTATAGTGCATCATTTACTGAACCTTGGTTGGGTGGAAAACGCCCAAATGCATTCAGTGTTTCGGTTTATCGTTCAAAGTATTCTTATCAAACTTCTTTAGATCCCACCGTAGATCCAACTAACTCATTTGCAGTAAATGGATTAACCGTTGGTATTGGACGGAGATTAACATGGCCCGATGATTTCTTTCAGATGTATATGGGAATTAACCTTCAGCAATACAAACTAAATAACTACAATGTTTTTAGTTTTGGTGATGGGACCGGAGAATTTAATAACTTCAATTTTGCCCTCACAATAGGAAGGAATTCTACCGACCAGCCAATTTATCCACGTGGCGGTTCAGATGTTGGATTTACGGCTGAAATGACTCCTCCTTATTCCTCGTTCAACAATAAGGACTACAGCAACTTATCGGAAGAGGATAAATTTAGATGGGTTGAATATCACAAGTGGAAAATAAAAGCAAACTTCTTTTCTTCTATAGTTGGCGATTTAGTTTTAAGTACACGAGCACAATTCGGGTTCTTAGGATATTACAATAAAGATATTGGAGTTACTCCCTTCGATCGTTTTTATTTGGGCGGAGATGGATTATCAGGCTACAACAATATGGACGGCCGCGAATTAATCGCACTCAGAGGTTATTCTAACGAAAGTATTACACCAAATTATGCCAGAAATACCAATAACGGAGGTATTATTTATAACAAATTTACACTCGAATTGCGTTACCCGCTTTCACTTAATCCAAGCGCAACCATCTATGTAATGAGCTTCTTTGAAGGTGGAAATGCCTGGGATAGCTTCGCAAATTTCAGTCCATTTAAAATTTATAAATCAGCTGGGGTTGGTGTACGAGTTTTCCTACCCATGTTCGGATTGCTTGGGCTTGATTGGGGTTATGGATTCGACGAGGTTCCGGGACTTCCTGATGCTAACGGCGGTCAATTCCACTTCTCGATAAATCAAAGTCTGGATTAATCTTGGCATAGTTTTGGCATAATCCAAGTCAAAAACACTTAAACGTAGTTTGAATTAAAGAAAACGGACATGAAAACAATTAAAAAATTCAAAATCGGCTTATTATTTGCCTTTTTATTTACAGGCACTGTCTTTGGCTATTCCCAAAAATTTGCAATCGTCGACAGTGAATATATTTTACAAAACATCCCTGAATATCAGGACGCTCAAAACCAGCTGGATGAATATGCTGAAATAAAGCAGGATGAAATTGAAAAAAAGTTCAGCCAAATTGATGCTTTGTACCGAAAGTACCAAGCCGATGCAGTTTTATTACCCGAAGATATGAAGCGTAAACGTGAAGACGAAATTATTTCTAAAGAACGTGAAGTAAAAAAGTTTCAGGAAGAAATTTTTGGACAGGACGGATTACTTTTTAAAAAGCGTGAAGAATTGGTAATGCCTATTCAGGAAAGGGTTTATGCAGCCATCGAAAAAGTAGCAGCGCTTAAAAATATTGCTGCTGTTTTTGATAAATCTTCAGGGGCAATGCTATTATTTTCAGACCCAAAGCTTGATATTAGCGATGAAATTCTCGACGAACTGGGTTATAGTTATAATACGAAGAGTAATAATTGATAAAAATTCTTAAAAAATAGCTAATCTTTTCAGATAAAACTATAAATTTGCGACCTATTGACAGCAAAAATTAGCATATAAAAATCTGTCAAAAAAAAGAAATTTAATACATTATATAAATTATGAAAAATATTTTTAAAGCATTAGTAATTATCGTTTTGTTTGTTGCCGCAACAGGTGTTCAAGCTCAAACTGTTAAAATTGGCTATGTTGATTTTGCTCAAATCGTTAGCTTGATGCCCGGTCAGGACACTATCAATAAGAAATTACAGGCTCATGTAGCTTCTTTAGAATCTCAAATGAAAGCTATGCAAGGCGAGTACGAAGGTAAAATTAATAATTATCAGGCAACACAAGCCACTATGTCTCAGATTATTAAACAAACCAAAGAAAAAGAAATTCTTGATTTGCAACAACGCATTGAAGCTTTCAACCAGCAAGCTCAATACGAAATTCAAAATAAGCAAATGGAACTTACTCAACCATTAATTGATCGTATTCAAAAGGCAATTAAAGCAGTTGGTAAAGAAAATGGCTTTACTTATATCTTAAACGGCAATGAGCAAATTATTCTTTATTCCGACGGCGGAATCAATGTTTTAAATTTGGTTAAAG
>JAZDJM010000045.1:0-6523 GCA_043804305.1 Bacteroidota bacterium | reverse complement strand
ACTTCTCAGCGTCTTAACTTCTCAATTTCTCAACCTCAAATAGTCAAAACCCAGGCGCCTTTAAATTTAATTGCGTATTTTTTTAAGGCCTGATCGGCTTCTTTCTTATCTGAAAAATAATCGATGGCTACACGGATTTTATCATCTATTTCGATCAGAACGGTTTTCGGGTAACCCATTTCTTTATAGCTTTTTACAGCATTATCAGCATCTTTTCGTGTATTAAAACTTGCAATTGTAATATAATGTACAGGAGTTTCGATATTTGATATTGTTGATTGAGACACAATATATTCAGGAGATAATTCGTTTATTATTTTTTGATTTGAACTACAAATGACCGTATTCAATTCAAAATCAATTTCTTTCCCAAAAAAGGCAACTGCATAACCATTTTTTATTCCAATTCCGATTGCATTCCAACTCGAATTGGCCCATTGTCCTTTATTAAAAAGCATATCAGAACTTGGCTTTTGTTCGCTCCAAAACCCAAAGATATTATTGGGTTGATTTGCCACATTCGACCAGTAAGTCACTTCATAAGCTTCTGAAGAATAGCCAACTATCTCTTTAGCCTTAAGCCAAACATTATTTTTCTTGGATTGCTCTTCGGGAAAACATATGGGCACCCAAGTTCCGTTTTTTGACCAGGAGTGCCTATTGCAATTTGATTTTGGGTTATAATAGACCGATAAATCTTTAACATGAGTTTTGGCAACAAAACTTAAAGATTTAGAAAGAGGTATTTTAGGAAGGCCATAGGCCAAACGATAATCGTTGATAAGTTGAAAAAGCTCATATTCATCTTGACTAATACAAAAATCGGAAGGAATTTTACTCTTTTGAGCCAATGTGCTTGTACTAATGACAATAGAAAAAAGAAAAAAGAAAACAACTCTTGTCATGGCCATAAATATTCTTAGAATTTCCCAAACTACCAGCTTCCACCGGCACCACCGCCGCCAAATCCGCCGCCGCCGAATCCACCAAATCCTCCGCCGCCACCAAAACTGCCGCCGCCCGAATTAAAATCGCTCCAGCCACTATTTCTTCTTCCGCCTCCTCCCATAGAACTGCCTAATAGCATCAAAGTCCACCATGGAATTGCACTTCGTGTACCTACTCCGCTTGCGCGATTTTTCCCTTTAGAAGTAAAGATTATAAAAATAACAATAAAAATTAATAGCGGAATTAGCCCGGCTAAACCGTCATTTTTACTTTCAGTATACTGTTTAGCTGTATATTCATTCTTGGTAAGGCCTATTAATACATCTATGGTTTTAGCCAAACCTGCAAAATAATCTCCTGCTTTAAACTCAGGAATCATTTCATATTCAACAATTTGCTTTGCAACAGCATCAGGAACAACAGCTTCCAAACCATAACCAACAGCAATATAAGCTTCGCCTCTCGATTGAACAGTTTTTGGTTTAATCAAAATTAAAATTCCATTATCGCTATCCTTCTGTCCTATTCCCCACTTATGTGCTAATTCTACTGAATATTGTGCTTTATCATAACCCATTAAATCAGAAACAGTTACCAATACAATCTGAGTAGATGTTTGTTGAGTAAACTCAGAAAGTTGTTTAATGAAATGGGTTCTTTGTTCGTTTGTAAGGATGTTTGCAAAATCATTAACTGGGCTTGCGGGTTCAGGCTTTTCAGGAAATTGTCCGAATAAATTACCTGAAAGTCCAAACAATAAAAGCAGAAAAAGTGCTTTAATTTTATTTACCAAAAGAAATCTCATCACTTAATTCGTTTTTATCGTTGGTTTGATAGGGAAAATGTAACTTTAGTTGTTGACCTGCTTTAATAATTCCGTTGGATAATCCGCCAACGAAATTTCCTTTTTGAAAAGCAATGTGCATTTCGCCTTTAATTTCGTCCCAAAAATCTTCCGGAACTTTCTGATTGATGCCGATATCGCCTAAAATGGCAAACTTTTTACTTTTTACTGCCAAATAAAAAAGGACACCATTTCTTTGTTCGGTCTTATGCATTTTTAATAAAGCAAAAACATGTGAGGCGCAATCAAGCACCTCACCCTTACAATTGTTTTCAATATGCACGCGAATCTCGCCTGAACTTTCTTTTTCGGCATTCGCAATTGCATCCAATATCTGTTGCTTTTCGTCTTTATTAAAAAATGTAGCAGCGAGCTGGCTCATGGCTAATGAATTTAAAATTCAACTTTTGGAGCAGTCTCAGCACCTTGAACGGCCTGAAAATATGCTTTCTCATCAAAATTAAACATTCCGGCAAATAAATTGTTGGGGAATCTTTTAATGTTGGTATTGTAAGCGCGGGCTTCTTCGTTAAAACGCATGCGTTCAACTGTAATTCTGTTTTCTGTGCCTTCGAGCTGAGCCTGTAATTCAAGGAAATTTTGATTAGCTTTTAGATCAGGATATTTTTCAACCACAACCATAAGGCGAGATAAAGCCGAACTTAGACCATCTTGTGCCTGCTGAAACTGCTGCAAAGCTGCGGGATTCAAATTACCGGCATCAATGGTGGTTGATGTTGCTTTTGAGCGTGCATTGATTACAGCTTCAAGCGTTTCTCTTTCATGCTCAGCATAACCTTTAACAGTTGCCACCAAATTTGGAATCAGATCAGCACGACGTTGATATACGTTTTCAACTTGTGCCCATTGAGCATCAACGGTTTCAGAACCAGTAACCATTGAATTGTAAATACCTTTGATTGAGGAGTAACCAAAAATAACCAATACAACTACTACAATTATAATTATCCAGGATTTTTTCATTTTTTTACTATTTAAATTTTGTTTTAAAGATACATAAAATTGCTGTTTCACCTCGACATGAAATTAGGACGTCAAACAGCCCATAAGGTTACTTAATAAGTGTAAAACTATGTTTAATAAAGTTTGCCAATTCTTTTCCTTTTAAAAGATTCTGTGATAATAAAGCCAGATTATACAATTGTTTGATTGTTGCAGTTTGTTTCTCTTCTTCTTTTTCATCAAGAATTGTGCTGATTAGAGGATGGTTAGCATTTACAACGAGATTGTAAGAATCAGGGAAGCCGCCAAGACCCATCATTCCGCTGCCGCCTAGTTTTTCCATATCCTTCATTCTGCGCATAAATTCACTCTGCGTAATCATAACCGGCTGATCATCTTCGCTTAATGATTCGAAAACAACGCTAAATCTGGCTTTATCAATATTGTTTTCGAAAATAGGTTTCAAAGCTTCTTTCTGCTTGTCATCAAGTTTAGATGGTGTTTCTTCATCTTTGGCTATAAGTTTATCGATAGTTTCTGCATCAACGCGTTTAAATTGAATATCAGATAGTTTTTGCTCCAAAGCGTTAACAAAATGATTATCAAGAACACCATCCATTTCTAAAACATCATAACCACGTTCCTGTGCTGCCTGAATAAAACTATACTGTTCTTCTTTATTGTTGGCATAGAGATATACAATTTTTTTGTCCTTATCCGTTTGAAGTGCTTTTACGTGGTCTTTATACTCTTCCAATGTAAAGTATTTTGCATCCGTATTTTTTAGCAGGCTAAATTTTTGAGCCCTATCGTAGAATTTTTCATCAGAAAGCATTCCGTATTCGATAAATACTTTAATATCATCCCATTTTTTCTCAAATTCTTCGCGCGATGACTTGAACAATTCTTCCAGTTTATCGGCTACTTTCTTGCTGATATGGTTACTGATTTTTTTAACAGCGCCATCGCTTTGTAAATAAGAGCGCGAAACATTTAAAGGAATATCCGGAGAATCGATTACACCGTGAAGTAGCGTTAAGAATTCGGGAACAACACCTTCAACTGAATCGGTAATAAATACCTGATTGCTATAGAGTTGTATTTTATCCTTTTGAACTTCCAGATTCTTTTTAAGTTTTGGGAAATATAAAATTCCGGTAAGGTTAAATGGATAATCGACATTTAAATGAATTTGAAAAAGTGGTTCATCAAAGTTTCTTGGATAAAGTTCTCTGTAGAATTTATTATAGTCTTCATCTTTTAAATCTGCCGGTGCTTTCTTCCAAATCGGATCGCTGTTGTTTATAATCCGGTCTTTTTCTACTTCCTTGTAAACATCGTTGCCGTCTTTATCTTTTTCACCTTCAACCTTTTCCTGCTTTTTCTCAGTTCCAAACTTTATAGGAACCGGCATAAATTTGTTGTATTTGTTTAAAAGTTCTAGTATCTTGTATTCAGATAAAAACTCTTTGCTGTCTTTAGCAATATGAAGAATGATATCGGTACCTCGTGTGGTTTTATCAATTTCTTCTAGGGTATAATCCGGGCTGCCATCGCATTCCCATTTAACTCCTTTATTGGCTCCCGATTTTTTATAGGTTTTTGTATGTATTTCTACTTTATCAGAAACCATAAATGAAGAATAAAACCCAAGACCAAATCGGCCGATGATTGCATTTTTTTCTGCTTCTGTTTTCGATTTAAATTTTTTAACGAACTCTTCAGCTCCCGAAAAAGCAATTTGATTGATGTATTTATCTACTTCCTCAGCCGTCATTCCAATTCCTTTATCCCGAATTGTAATCGTTTTTGCTTTTGTATCCAATAATACTTCTACGGTAATATCTCCCATTTCGTCTTTAAATTTCCCAATAGATGCCAGTGTTTTAAGTTTTTGGGTGGCATCAACAGCATTGGAAATCAGTTCGCGTAGAAATATTTCATGATCAGAATAGAGGAATTTTTTAATAATTGGAAAAATATTTTCCGTTTGTACATTAATCTGTCCTTTTTGCATTTTTATATATGTTTTGAATTTTCTAGCTGCATCATTTACAAATTTAGTACCATTAAAAAGACTCTGCCAAATTGACAAAAAAAGCCCCTTTGGAATAAACCAAAGGGGCTTCATAATTTTATTAATCTAACTAATCTAACTCTATATATGTATTGTCTCTATATTCCGCTTTATTGATAAACCAATCAGCGAAATCGGCTCCGGCAGATTCTGCCCAAGGAGCAAATTTCAAATAGCCATTAATAATCGGAGATTTCTCTTTTGGAAATTCAAAGTCCTGAATGATATTAATTGCCCATGGTAAATTGGAAATATTCTTATAATACCTCCCGCTTGCCGGAATGGAATTATCGTGACCGGTGCCGATTAATGATGCAGTTGCCAAACTTGTTGGTCTGTGGTCAGGTAAGTGAACTTCTCTTCCTCTAACAAGATTAACAAAGATGAATGGATTAACAGTACTTAGCAAGGAAGCTTGAACAGGTTGTGTATATCTAACCAGAATCTCAGACTCACCACCATTAAACGTAAGCGCATTGTGCGAATTATCAAAAGCAATAATTACTGATTTTGCCTGATTATTTTCGATTCCTTGAGCGGTTAATGAGATGATGCCTTCGGTAAGATTATATCCGCTTACCTGTTGAATTTGATTTTTATCAACATCAAGCTCAATACCAAATCCATTTTTAAAAGACCCACCGACGTTTTTTACATTCAAGTAAATATTTGTCTCAACAACCAGCCCTTCAGCATTTAAAACATGATTGTATCTGTAGTTTACAACCAAATCGTTAAAGTCATAATCTCCCTGGTATGGCCATAAATCTTCAAAAGCATAAGTTCCCAGTCCTGTTTGTGATGGAGTGTATATATTTGTTGCCTTAGTAGCATCGTTTGGATATTCATCATATAAATCAATAACACCATCATTATCTGCATCATTCTCAACTACGATATCAACATTTAGAATATCAAAATCGTCTTGATTATGATCAAAATTTGAAAACTTTGCAGTTTCGGTTGATGTGCTTAGATTATAGGTAAAAATCCTTCCTTTACCACTAATATTACTACCAAACCATAAAGTATTGTCAGTGCCAAAAGCCATTGCGCTGGGGTAACCCGTTAAACTACCCGAAACTTTTGTAGCATTAAATGAAGATTTGTTTCTAACCGATAATTGATAGATACCTGAAGCTGTTGATAAATAAATTGTTCCATCCGCAGCTAAAGAAATATCCCCACCATCCTCAGAATCCAGATTTCTTATTGAATAGGTGCTAATGGTTTTAGCGTTTGAAGGATCAACAAGTGCAATTCTATCTTCGTAAGAATAATATAATAATCCGTTTGAGGTATTATAGACCAGACGCGGCCCAAAAAAACCTGTTTGGCCTTTGGTCGACCAGGTATCGCTATTCAAATTATAAGCCAAAAGATTATATGGTGAGTTAAGCCCAACGGCATATAAAATTTTATTGATTGGATCGATGGCACATGCGTAACTTCCACCATTTCCAGCAGGTATTGTAGAAACAAGCGCCAATTCTCCGGTGCTGGTATTAATACTATAAACCGTTGATGAGCCGTTTACACCATAAATCATATCTACAGATGCTTTAGTTGCTTTAGTGGATTTAAAGGAATCATCATTATCGACAAAAACAGCAGATAATTTAGTGCTATTTACAGGCAAAATTACAGATGAAAATACGCCTTTATTGTTTTTAACAATGTATAATGAATTG
>JAZDJM010000044.1:0-2637 GCA_043804305.1 Bacteroidota bacterium | reverse complement strand
TCTTGCCGGGATACCAGCAGTAGGAACCATCCGGAAATTAAATGAAATATTTGGTACCCGGATGGATCCGGAGAAAGTCGGGCATTTTAAGGAATTGGAATATGAAAAAATAATGTATAAAATGAAACCAATAACGCCGGTAATTGATTTGGTAAAAAAATACAAAAGCAAACTACCTATGTCAATCGGAACCGGTGGTTATAAACGTTTGGCGTGGAAATCATTGGAAATACTTGGTTTGGATTCCTATTTTGATATCCTGGTGTCAACCGAAGATGTGGAACATTCAAAACCGCATCCTGAAACATTTTTAAAATGTGCTGAAAAAATGGGTGTTGAGCCACAATTCTGCCAGGTGTTTGAAGATGGTATGCTGGGGATGCAGGCTGCACAAACAGCCGGAATGATGGCCACTTTGGTCACCGGATATTATAATGTGACAATTGGTGAGGAAATTTAAAATTTTTAAAATGAATCGAATTTTTGTAAAAATTGATATGCGGAAAGCGGTATTTATATTGGCGGGATTTCTGTTGTTTTCATGCGCTGAAAATAAAAAGGTTTCAGATAAAAACCTAACAGTTGTTTTTTATAATGTTGAGAACCTGTTCGATGTGGTTGGCGACCCGTCAAAACCAGACGGGGAATTTACTCCTGAAGGCGCGAAAAAATGGAATCAGGAACGATATAATAAAAAAATCGAAGATATTTCAAAGGTGTTGAGTTCAATTAACCCGGAGGACTTGCCTGAAATAATCGGGTTATGCGAAATTGAAAATCGAACTGTATTGAATGACTTGGTTAAAACATCCGTACTTAAACCGGGTAATTATAAAATAGTCCATTATGAAAGTCCTGATTTTCGGGGAATTGACAATACGATGTTATACAGGCCTGATGAATTTAAGGTTATCAGTTCGCAACCCATCAGGATAAATTTTGAGGACGACCCTGAATATACGACCCGTGATATTCTTTACATTAAGGGAAAAACAACAAATAATGAAATCTTCCATATTTTCATAAACCATTGGCCATCGCGGACCAGTGGCGAAAAAGAATCTGAGCCTAAAAGAATTTTTGTAGCGTCGGTTTTAAAAGCTAAAGTTGATTCGCTGATAGCTGCTGAAGAAAATCCAAACATTATTATTTTAGGAGACATGAACGATGAACCAGCCAATATCAGCCTGTTAAATACATTGGGAGCCAGGGACCCGGCCGTCGAACCCACCGCAGTACTCCAGAATCTGATGTTTGACGTGGATAATAAAAATTTGGGTTCATACAATTTCAGGGGGAACTGGAACATGTTGGATAATATTGTTGTTTCAAAAAGCCTTTTGGATAATAAGGGATTTTGTTGTATCGAAAAACAGGGATTTGTTTTTCAACAGGAGTGGATGGAATTTAAAAATAATAATGGTCAAATCACGCCAAACAGGACATACGGTGGCCCCAATTATTATGGAGGTATCAGCGACCATTTTCCTGTATATTTTTTATTAAAAAGGTAAACCAGGCATAATCCGGATTATGGATTCTGATTGTTATTCAATACTCAAATTTCGCATCTCTTTAATCATTAAAAACAAACAAAAGTTGAATCCCAAAACCTCCATACAGATTCTGATAACTTCCCTGTGTTGATACCTGGTAATTTTTCGGATTCAGATAAACGATGATATGGAGGGTAATTTTATCATTGGGATAAGTTATAAAATCCAGAGTTTAAAAAAGAGGCTGTCTAAAAGGTTTAGATAATTTTAATTTGCTAATAAATTGTAAGTGTTTTTCCGAACTGACCCCCTATAATCCCCCGAAAGGGGGATAATTCCTCCCCGGAAAGGTAAGGAAGGGTCTGAAGTTACAATTTGAATGTACTGTTTTGATAACTATTACCTTCTGGACATCCTCTTCTTAATGAACAAGAGTTAGTAGTCTGCCTGTTTCCAGGCAGGTTTTACAGGTTCATCCCCATTTGGTCTGAAATAATTATTTTTAATTCATAAATAACTTCTGCTTTATCCGTAAAACCCAAAGTATCATAAGCTTTATGCAGCCGTGATAACAACCTAAGAAGAAATAACCGGTTATCACTTTTACTGTAATACTTTGTATCGGGGATAATCTTCATTTTTTTCAAGTGGTATTCCACTTCTTTCCTTCCCGTAATCGAGCCTTTATTTGAAGGATTGATATAGAAAATAATATCCGTGTCAACATCCTTCCCGTGTGCAGCCCTGGCTATGTTCCGGTCGAAATAGGCCATTAACGGATTCCTGGGGAAATCAATAAAATAAATCGGTAGTTCCAATGATTGGGCTACGATAGAATAAAGCATGGTAATTGAATACGGATTTCCCATTTTTGTTTCAATTACCTGGTTTAGAAAACAATTTTGGGGTGAATTTATATTTGAATGATTGATTGAATACCCGTGGACATCAAAAAACAGATGGTTCAAAACGGTTGTTTTTTCAAGCGACGTAAGGGAATCTTTTAGTTCGAGCCATACATCTTTTCTTATTTCTTCAATTTTCCGTTCGATTTTCTGGAAATTAAGATCGGGGTATAAAAATTTATTGATGATAAACATCCCCTGAAGCAAAGGTGGATTCTCAGTTTTACCCCAGCTTT
>JAZDJM010000043.1:0-4602 GCA_043804305.1 Bacteroidota bacterium | reverse complement strand
ATATGAAAATTTTAATAAAAATACATTATGAGGAAAAATGGAGAACATATCCTCAAAATCTGTTGTGAAATCAAAAGCATAACTTTCCGGATAATCAGTTTTGTTTTGCGACCAAACTAAATAGAGTGTTGATCCAGGCCTGTATTCCCAACGAGCTACCAGATTTGATTGAAATTGTAAATATTTAAAGTCCGGATTGTATAAATAACCATCAATATTCCCATCATTATCTAGGTCAACGCCATAATCCGCATCGGGTTGAATAATTTTAAACCGATTTGAATATTGATTTTCAATAGGATTTGTAACATATTTAAAATTAGAATATTGTCCACTCGATATAAAAGGCTGTCCGTAAAACTGAATGCTAAAATCAGGGCTTAAACTATAATCAACACGCAATTGAGCTACAAATGTTTTTTGTTCGAGCTCAGCCAAAAAATATTTATCTTGACCGGAAATCTGAAGCACATCGATATACTGAAGCTGATTATTGTTAAAGCTTAATCGCGGATGAAAATTTATAAGTATATGTTCCAGTGGGCGATATGACAAACCCAATGAATAGTTTTGTCTGGACTTATAGTTTTCTGCACCTGTAAAAGCAGATACAAAAGAATTAAAGCTTAACTTTTTCCTTCTGTCGGTTGACAAACTTGCAAATACATTATAACCGGGAGGACTTAGAAATAAAGGCCCACCTCTTAGAAGCGTTTTTTCAAGGCTTTTGCTACTAACATAACTGCCAAATCGAAATGACCAAAAGTTATTAAGCTGACCATGGAGGCTAAATTCCAAATTGGATGCCAGACATTTTCCACTGTAATCGAAAGAATTTGATTGTGAACCTTCCAGACCTAATCTTCTGAAAATTGAAAATGGCTTCGGAAAATTATATTCTCCCCACAAAAACTGGGTAATATCATCTGCAGAACGCAAGAATCCCAAATCGTTTAATTCAAATCCGGGCGATTGCCAGCTAAACCAAGCAATATAATTCCATCCGCTGTTTGATAGTTTGCCAAACCACGCATAACCTGCATGGCCGCTCAGGTTGGTTAAATTTGGATTAAACTCCATATGAGTTGCATCGGGGCGTTGAAAATACCTTGAAGAACTTGTTTGTAAATCAGAAATGGCATTTTCGCTACCTTGAATGGTGCTACCCATAATTTTTACAGAAAAATTGTATTTTCTGTTGTCCCACGAATGATCAAAATTAAAACCACCTGTATAGGCTGCTGTTGGTAATATTTCTAGATAAGACTCTTTAATTTTTCGGTTGGTGGCGGTAAACATTCCGCCAATTTTTGTGGCGCCTTGATTATATTCTTTTTCTACTCGGCTTACAAAATAGTTGGTTAGTGGTTCAGTTGTGTATTTCTCAATATTGCCATTTCCATCCGAAGTTTGCAGAAACTCTTTGTTTGTTACACTTTCTAGAATCCCAACCGATAATCCATTTTTAGTTTTACCGGTAATTTTTGCAGCGCCTAAAATGGATGTGTTTTCAGGCATATCAATATATGAGTATTCATCGGGAAAATAGGAAGTTCTTTTTCCAATCCTTCTTGAATAAAATAAATTATCAGCGGCATCATTCCCATTACCTAATCTCAATGGGAAATTATAGATACTTCGACCTTCAATAAAAAACAATCGTTTTTCTTCAAAATAGCTTTCAAAGGCGGTAAGATTGACTTCAGACGGGTCGGCTTCGACCTGTCCGAAGTCAGGATTAATGGTAAGGTCTAAGGTGAGGTTATTTGATATTCCTATTTTTGCATCCAGGCCAATTCTTCCATTGAATTCAGTTCCGTCTGTAAATGGATTGCCCGATTCAGCTTCGAATGATTCGTAAGAAACCACTGTATATGGCGTTATATCTGCCTGTCGTTTGGGCTTTAAATCTTTCAATCCGGTTAATTCGCCAAACAGGCTTACATATCCTGATTGCTCATTTGAGATTGGCTGCCAAAGACTTCGTTCTTCTTTTCTGTAAACAAATCTTTTTACCTGTAAGCCCCAAATTTGATTGGTTTCGTCGCTAAAGCGCAATTGAGTAAACGGAATTTTTAGTTCCGCAATCCATCCTTCTGAATCAATACTTGTTTTTAAGAACCAGATTGGATCCCAGGTTTTATCTGTGTGAAAGTTGTCTCCCGAATAGATTTCATCATTTTTTACTCCTGCTACTGTTGCTGAAAATGAATAGGCTGTATTATAATCGTGATAACTGTCAAAAGCAATTTCTACCCAATCGCCCTGAAAACTATCGCGGCGAGCTAAACGATTTACTATTTCTTTAGGCGAATCGTCCAAAGCTTTGATGCCGACATAAATAAAATCGTTGTCATACAGAATTTTAAATTGGGTTTGCTGTGAAGGCGTTGCACCATTATGAGGTTGAAATTGTGTAAATTCATTGTCCCAATTAACTTGTTCCCATGCAGCATCATCAAGCAATCCGTCAATTTTTGGCGGTTCTCCTTCAATACGCTTTGTAGCGTACTTTCTTACTTCCTGGGAAAAAACGTTCCCGGAAAGGATAAAAAAGAAAAGGAATAGTACTACTAGTGTCCTCAAATAAATCATTTGCCCCCAATACTCAATATTTATGCCAACTTTTTCGATTAGTTGAGTGTGAAAAGGTTAGGTTAAATGAAATAAAATACAGATGAAAATTTGTGTTCGGAAACCGAATGGAGATGTTCGATTTCGGACAGTTAAAAAGTTTTCAATTTTTTTGGGATAAAAATTTAAATGCAAAAGGGTCTATATTCATTTTTCTATGCTCAAGAATTATTTTATCGTAATACATGGAAATGAATAAAAAGCCAATACCATAATACACATTTATTGATGTGGGAAATTGTCCCATTACAGCATTTCCATAGTTTGCAAGTAAAATCCCCATTATTCCACTCAATATTGCCATCATTCTTGCTTTAAGCTCATGGTCTTGTATTTTGTACATGATAAAGTATCCGCTTTTTAAAACGATGTAAAAAAGAATGAAAAAGTGAAGCAATAAGCCAATTGCTCCATTTTCTGCCCAAATCAGAACGTACCAGCTATCGGTTGCTATATTTGCTAAAAATCCATTCGGGTCGTATTTTTGTGCACGAACACCGGCGTGACCTATACCGCCTCCAATTGGCCGTGATGCCAGATAACTCTTCAATATTCGTTGATTATCAAGTCTTACCTGAAAACTGGCATCTTGTTCAGGGTGAAACGCTGTTCTGATTCGAGCCACCTGATAATTTGACTGTAGAATTGTTGTGAACGCAAAAAATACATAAAGTGCAATTCCTCCAACAACTCCCAAAGAAATAAGTTTGATGTTTTTGGTTAAAATGAGATAAGTAAAAAATCCCAATGCTGGAACTGCAATTGCGCCTCGAGTACCTGAGATTGCCATGCCGTATAAGCCGGCCAGAGCTACTAAGCCAAAAAAGATTTTTTTCCCCATTGATTTAGTTTCGTACGCAATTATCCCTCCAATTACAAGGGCATGTGCCTGCGAAGCCCCAAATTGTCCGGCATCACTTAAAAAAGAAAAGACACGTAATTTTCCGAAAAGCAAATGCGTTTCAAATGCCCCGGCATCCATCCATTTTTGTTCAGCCGAATCCAGGCCAATAAGTAATTGCATAGCTCCTTTTAAAGTGGCCAAAATGGTCATTGAACCCCAAATATAAAAATAGATTTCAAGGTCTTTAGGATTACGCATGAGCAGTAATACTAACGGAATTCCAAAAAAGAAATACAATCCGATGCCCCGCATGGTGTAAAACCAGGCCTGAATACTTACTGCTTCCGGGTTTAATATTTCAAGGAAAATCCATCCCATCCAAATAGCCGCCAAAAGACTAACGTCCTTAAGCATGGGTTTCCAATTTACGCCTTCATAGAAATGTTTAAAAATAACAGCTATCAGAGCTAGAACAAATAAACCATCTGCAGCTAGACCATAAGGTACAACTGGTCCTGTATAGCGTGGAAGACCATTAATAAAATAGCCGGATAGTTGAATTGCAAAAAGAGCAATTTTTGGTATTTGAAAAACACGATTGATAAAAAGAATCACAAATGGAAGAACCAATAGAATTGCATAGATAGAAATACCGCCTTCTGCAAGCATTTTACCAATAATTACAGAAGCTAAAATAACCAACAAGATAGCCGTTGGATGCTGCAATTGTAGTGCGCCTGTATTTTTATCAAAAGGATTGCGCATCAATGGAGCTTTTCATTTCGTTTTCGATTCTTTGTTTTCTTTTTTCGAAATCCAATCGTTTATTTTCTGCCTTGAGTTTTTCGTTTTCTTCTTTCTTAATATTAGCATTCTCCACTTTAATGCTCACATAAACAGCAATTAAGGCTAGAAAAAAACCGACAAAAATGGGCCAGGTAATCATTGCTTATCGTTTAAGGAATTTTTTAGCGAAACTACCCGAAGCGTTAACCATAACGAGTAAATATTCTGATTTTGGGAGATAATGAATTGGAATTCGTTTTATGTTTTTGCCTTGATTAAAAAAAATATTTTCTAGACTTTTTATTTCTTTACCATCAATTGTAAATAGTTTTATATCG
>JAZDJM010000042.1:0-5575 GCA_043804305.1 Bacteroidota bacterium | reverse complement strand
AATTATCACCTCCTGGTTTAAATCCATTTTCCAATTTTTAAACCTGCGCTCTAAGATATCTTTTCCGCGTTTTATTTCCTGAAGTTTTTCTTCATCGAGTGCTTTCCGAATTTTAATTTTTGTACGATTAGAAACAACAATTTTTAACCAGTCGGAATTTGGTTTTTGATTTTTTGACGTTATAATCTGAACCTGGTCGCCATTTTTAAGCACATGTTTTATTGGAACAATTTTTCCATTTACCAAAGCGTTGGTACAATGCGATCCGATGTCGGAGTGAATATTATAGGCAAAATCAAGTACCGTTGATCCGTAAGAAAGCTTTTTTAAATCGCCCTGCGGAGTGAATACAAATATTTCATTTGAGAATGATTGTGTTGCTTTAACATCGAAGGTTGTGCTAACTATTCCATCAGCCTGAATGGCTTTGCGGATTATACTCAACCAATGATCAATGCCTTCTCCTTCTATTACGCCTTTGTATTTCCAGTGCGCTGCAAGTCCATTTTCTGCTTCATCATCCATCCTGTTAGTACGAATCTGAACTTCAACAACCACCTTGTTTTTGGGCTGCACAGTTATATGCAAGGATTCATATCCCGAACTTTTTGGAATGGTAATCCAATCGCGCAAACGGTTTAAATCCGGTTTATAAATATTTGTAACTACTGAATATGCATGCCAGCAATCTGCCTTTTCCATTTTGGCTTCGCTCTGAAGTATTATCCGTATAGCCCATAAATCATATACTTTTTCAAAAGGGATTTCTTGCTTTTTAATTTTTGTGTAAATGGAATTTATAGATTTTGTGCGACTTTTGATTTCATACTTTAATTTATGCTTATCCAATTCTTCTTTTATTGGCTGTATAAAATCGCTGATAACTTCCTGTCGTTCAGCTTCTCCTTCGGCAAGTTTTTGTTTGATACTGAAATAATATTCCGGTTCACGGTTTTGAAGCACGATATCTTCCATTTCCGATTTCAATTTGTAAAATCCCAGACGGTGAGAAATAGGTATATAAACAGCCTCTACAATATCGAGTAGTAATTTTTGATTATTCAGTTCTTCATTCTTGATATTACGCAATTTATAGACATGCGAAGCAAGTTGAATCAGTACAGCCCGCATATCGTTGGAAACCGAAAGAATTAATTGACGATGATAATCAGCCTGACTGAATGCTTTATCAGTATTGAGTTTTTTAATATTAAAACTTCCTTCAACAATTCGCCAGATTGATTCATGGAAACTACTTTTTATTAATTTCTCATCAGGAATCTTTTCAAATCCGCATGAAAAAACAGCACTAATTAAACTGGACGAAAAAGTATTCAGTTCACCGGAGAGTATATCCAGTATGCCAAAAACATAATCTTTTCGTTTTGAAAAATCAATACTGTTCTCCGAAAATAAATTCCATGCCTTATCAAATAAATCAGCATGATCTTTAGTCTGGATTTCTTGAATATAATCCTTGTATTTTTTTAATTGCGTTTCCACCCGCTTATCCTATCTGTTTTAATATCAATCTGCCTTTACTTATTTTGTGCACTTCACAAGTAAGAAAGTCTGTTGTATATCCGGGATTTCGTTGTGCATCACTCATTGGTTTAACCGAGGTGATATTATCATAGGGATCTTTTACTAATAAAACAGGAATTGTTTCGTTAAATTTATCAGTTTCAGTTGAATGACCAACAAATGGAACTTTTATGGAGGCACCTAAAGAATAATGTGGATGTTTAGGTTCAAAAAAAACTTTTCCTTTACAGTTTACTTTATCAATTCTAATCTCAACCGATTGTCCAACTTCAAAACCATAGTTTTCATAAGGTTTTTTTTCCATTAAGTGTTTTCTTCCAAATGGATCTTCTATAACATAATATTCTAATCCATCGGGCATGGCCGTTGTTTTTAACAATAGAAAAGGGTAATACCGATTTATTTCTAATTCGCCTTGCTGATTATTAATATATTCAGATGTTCCCATAATTTGAAATTAGCCCCAAATTCATTGAAATACCTACAGTAATTATGGATTTATTTTTCAAAAAATACAACAAATAGATAAAAGTTTTTATTAAAACAGATAAACAGCAAGCAAATTAAAGTTTATAGGCCATGATTTTCTCTATTTCGGAAATGGTTTTGGGAATTGGTTTTCCTAAAACCCGATGCCCGTCAGGCGTAACTAATATATTGTCTTCGATACGAATACCGCCAAAATCTTTATAAGACTCTAAAAGTTCATAATTGATAAATTCAGCATGCTTGTGTTCTCCTTTCCACTGGTCGATTAAAGCTGGAATAAAGTAACATCCTGGTTCAACAGTAAGCACTATACCTGCTTTCAATACTTTTCCCATTCTTAGATAAGCAGTTCCGAATGTAGTGGCACGTTTTGTTTTTTCGTCGTATCCCACATAATTTTCGCCTAAGCTTTCCATATCGTGTACATCAAAACCCATTTGATGGCCTAAGCCGTGGGGCATAAATAATGTGTGAGCTTCTGCTTGCACTGCAGCATCGGTATCGCCTTTCATCAGGCCAACTTTTTTTAATCCGTTAACCAAAACTTTGGCAGCCAAGAAATGAACTTCGCGGTATTCTATTCCTGGTTTTATGGCTTCAATGGCTTTTAAATTTGCTTCTAAAACAGCTTGATATATTCCTTTTTGCCGCTCGTTAAATTTTCCTCCAACCGGAACTGTACGTGTAATATCACTCGAATAATGCATAACAGTTTCAGCTCCTGCATCGGTAACCATCATCTGACCTTCTTTTAATACATTGCCATGATAATGATTATGCAAAGTTTCACCATGTACACTTAAAATTATCGGAAAAGAAACCGGTCCACCTTTAGCCAAACTAATTCCTTCTATTGTCCCGGCAATTTCGCGTTCAATACGGCCGGGATGCGCCATACGCATCGAGGTTGTATGCATTTCGTAGGCTATGTCAACTGCTTTTTCAATCTCAGCAATCTCAAATTCATCTTTAATTTCTCTTAAAGATACTATAGCTTTAATCAAATCAACAGATACAAAATTCTTAACTTCTTTATGCGAAACATTCAGTAAATCAGCCAATTGTAAAACGTGCTCACCACGATAAGTAGGTACTATATGAATATTACGATTTTGTTTTTGAGCCTCACTGATAAAAGTAGCCAGAGCAGCTAAATTATCCGAATTTTGAACACCTGCCAGTTTAGCCTGATTACTAATACTCGGTTGCGGACCCATCCAAATAATATCATCTATATCCACATCATTTCCAAAAATAATATCTTTATTATTATCAACATCCATTACACCAACAAGGTTATAAAGGTCGATTCCAAAAAAATAAAGAAAATTACTATCCTGACGAAAATGATACGTATTGGATGGATAATTATAGGAAGCTTCCTGGTTTCCAAGAATTAAGATAATTCCGGATTTAATTTGTTTTTTTAATTGCTCTCTGCGATTTGTATATACGTGTGATTGAAACATAATAATGTTTTTATTTTTCTGCTGTCAAATGTACAAAAAAAATCGGCGAGGCTTAATTTTTAGGGATTTTTAAGCCGGAATTGACAACGTATTAATCCTATTGACATTTTTTTCAAATACCGAATTTAGAAAGATGCTATCCCTAATTTCTTAATACCTTCTTATACATTTAAAAGTAAAAGGAGATAGTCTCTTCATGCAACGCCTTTAAATTCTTTGGATAACTTTCAATTTCGAAAAAAGAACTAAGCTCCAAGCGGTTTATATCCAAACTCTTCACCTTTTTTAAGCATAAACGAATAAGCTTCTTCATACTTATTACCAATTTCGCCGTCGAGAATAGCATTTCGGATGGCCTCTTTGATAATCCCGACAGTTTTACTGGGTTTTAAATCAAATGTTTGCATAATAAGTTCTCCACTTATAGGTGGTTGCCAGTTTCTTACTTTGTCTTTCTCTTCAATTTCTATTAATTTCTGCCTAACTACTTGGAAATTATTCAAAAAATGTTTTACTTTTTTTTCGTTTTTTGACGTAATATCTGCTTCGCATAAAGTCATTAACTCGTCAATGTCATCGCCTGCATCAAAAAGTAAGCGACGTACAGCGCTATCAGTTACGATTTCTTGCGACAAAACAATCGGGCGCAAATGCAATAAAACCATTTTTTGAACAAAACGCATTTTTTCATTCATCGGAAGTTTTAGTGAATTAAAAATAGCTGGAACCATTTTTGCTCCTTTCATTTCGTGGCCATGAAAAGTCCAGCCTAAATTATCGATAAAACGTTTTGTAGCCGGTTTAGCAATATCGTGCAACAGTGCTGCCCATCTAAGCCATAAGTCATTCGAATTGATGGCCAAATTATCAAGAACTTCGAGCGTATGGTAAAAATTATCTTTATGACTGATTCCTTTTACCGTATCAATGCCCTTTAATTCAAGTAATTGAGGAAATATATATTGAAGCAAACCCGAATTATCAAGCAGTTTAAATCCAATAGAAGGTTTTGAACTCAATACAATTTTATTCAGCTCCTCGCCTATTCTTTCTTTCGAAATTATTTTAATTCGCTCAGCATTACGATTAATTGCCTCAAAAGAATAGTTATCTATTTTAAATCCCAACTGACTGGCAAAGCGAATAGCCCGCATCATGCGCAATGGATCGTCGGAATAGGTTATATCTGAATCCAATGGAGTTTTTATGCATTTTAAATGGAGGTCTTTTAATCCATCAAACGGATCGAGCAAGTGGCCATAATTTTGCTTGGATAAACTAAAAGCCAATGCATTGATGGTAAAATCGCGCCTTTTTTGATCATCCTCCAAAGTTCCGTCCTCAACAATTGGCTTTCTTGAATCCAGCCTATACGATTCTTTGCGCGCACCTACAAATTCAACTTCCCAAATTTTATCATCCTCGTAAAAATTGAACATAGCAGTTCCAAAATTCTTAAATACTTTGACCTGTATTCTTGTATCTAATTGATTAGCAACATGATTTGCTAAATCTATACCGCTTCCAATTACAACGATATCGATATCAGATGATGGCCGTTTTAGAAAATAATCTCGAACAAATCCGCCAACAACAAATGCCTCAACACCCAAAGATTCTGAAACCTCTGAAATAATATTAAAAATTTTATGATTTAGTAGTGCTGGATATTCAGGCATTGAATTGAATTTATTGCAAAAATAGGAATTATTAAGGCTTTTTAAAAAATAATTCAAAATACAACTACCTTTACTATTTAAATTAAGAATTGAACACCATTGAAAAAAAGAAAAATTGTTTGCATTCCAGGCGATGGAATAGGTAAAATAGTAATGGAAGAATGCTTGCGGGTTTTGTTTGCAGCTGGTTTTATGGCCGATTATATTGAAGCCGATATGGGTTGGGAATTCTGGAAAAAGGATGGTAATCCTTTGCCGCAAAGAACTTTAGACTTAATTTCAGAGCATAAAATTGCACTTTTCGGAGCTATTACTTCAAAACCAAAAGATGCTGCTGTTGCTGAATTAAACCCCGTATTACAAAATAAGGGATTCACTTATTCCAGTCCGATT
>JAZDJM010000041.1:0-3040 GCA_043804305.1 Bacteroidota bacterium | reverse complement strand
CATAAAATTATTCAAAGACGAGCCCACCAGAACAATCAATGCTGTAGATGTTAACCATATTCCTAATAAAATTATGGAAATAGACAGTGATTCGGAAATTCCTTTTTTCTTTAACCAATCAAATGGTGCAAGACTTATTGCAGTTAGCATAATTGCTAAAAGAAAAAGCGTAACTATATTTGATGCACTCTTAAGGCCGGCAATTGTTATTACCAATGATGCTGATATTATCCAAAATTTCAAACTCATCATTGTATTTGCTGTGTTGGAAGGCTTCATATTACTATAATTTGAGCTTATTTATCTGAATTATTTCTAAGATTTGGAAAAGTAAAATTAATCAAAATAGAACTTTACAAACATTTTAAAAGAAATAATTACAATTCCATTTTGATTATTCAATTGCATTAAAAAAAATGTAAATTTGTTTTCCTTAAGGAAAGAAAAAATCTAATTTGAATTTTATAAAGAAATATTTTCAAGAAAATAGGCTTAGAAAAGCTTATTCATTAAACAAAAGGCTAAAAGAGTTCAACAATTTTAGTCTGATTAAAACTATTGGTATTATTTCAAATCCCCAGACTGAGGAACAAATGAATCAATTTCTAAAAATTGTTAATCATTTTCATGTTCTTGGGAAACAATCTTTTTCACTGCTTTTTCTGGATAAACTTATAAAGGATGAACATTTCTTAACTAACATTGATGGTCACGTTATTTCAGAAAAGAATTGTAATTGGATTGGTACGCCTACAAAAGATATTAATCTAAATCATTTTATCAACAAAGATTTTGATCTGCTGATCGACCTTAGTTTCACGCCTTCTTATAGTCTTAATTACCTGTTTATTCTTTCAAATGCTCGCCTAAAAGCAATGCCAACAAGTGATTTTTCAAGAAAATATGCCGATTTAATGCTGGATTCGATAAAAACCGATAATAAATTCAATTTTACAACCGAATTAATTCACTACTTAGAAATCATCAATAAAAACCAGAAATGAAAAATTCAAAATTTTACGGCGCAGGAGTAGCACTAACTACCCCCTTTCACAAATACGGAACAGTTGATTTTACAGCGCTTGGAAACCTTATAGAACATGTGATAAAAGGCGGAATCGATTATGTTGTGGCTTTAGGAACTACCTCAGAATCTGCTACACTCACAAACGATGAACGAAAAGCTGTTTTAAATTTTATTATCGAAAACGTAAACGGACGTGTGCCTGTTGTTGTTGGAATTGGCGGAAACAATACTCAATATTTAATTGAAACAATTAAACATTTTGATTTTGAAGGTATTGATGCCATTTTGTCTGTTACCCCTTATTACAATAAACCCAATCAAAAAGGATTATATTATCATTATAAAGCCATTGCCAGCATCACGCAAATGCCAATTATCTTGTATAATGTACCGGGCAGAACAGCAGTTAATTTAAGTGCCGAAACAAGTTTAAGATTGGCGCATGAGTTTAAAAACATTATCGGAATTAAAGAAGCCTCAGGGAATATGGTTCAAATAATGAACTTGATTAAAGGTAAACCAAAAGACTTTTTAGTTATTTCCGGCGATGATGCCTTGACAGATGCAATGGTTTCGCTTGGTGGCGTTGGTGTTATTAGTGTAACTGCAAATGCCTACCCTGCTGAATTTCATCATATGGTAAAAGCAGGATTAGAAAAAAATACAGATTTAGCTCATAAAATAAATAATTCATTGCTCGAATTTATGGAAGCCATTTTTGAAGATGGAAATCCTGCAGGAATTAAAGCCGCTCTGAGCGTGATGGGAATTATGAAAAATAATTTACGCTTGCCTTTGGTAAAAGTGAATGTTCCTACTTTTAATAAAATTAAATCTTTTGTAGATGAGTATAAAAGTCCGGTGAAATAGTTTCTCCAAAATTTATTTTCATGCCTCAACTATTTAAATTCTTTATTATCTGCTGTTTGATAATAATTCAATTTTCTGTAAGTTCACAAAATTCATCTCAACAGATCATTGAGCAAACATTCAAAAACAAGAAAGAAATCTATTTTTCTTTTCAATTCGAATCACGTTCAATGCTGAATCAATTCAGTAAAATAATTTCCATCGATAAAATTGATGAAAAAAAAGCTTTTGCCTACGCCAACCGAAAAGGTTTTGAAAAATTCTTAGAAAAAGATATTCCGTTTGACCTGCTCAATCATCCGAATTTTGAATTCAAGCCTGAGATGTACAACTCAAATCTAAAAAAATCCTACGAATGGAATCAATATTTGAGTTATGAAGATTATACAACAATGATGTATCGTTTTGCTGCTGATTTTCCTGAAATATGCCAGGTATTTAGTCTTGGCCAAACCATTGAAGGCCGGGAAATTCTTGTCGCAAAAATTTCTGATAACATTCAAACAAAAGAAGCTGAACCTCAATTTTTTTATACAGCACAGATGCATGGTGATGAGTTAGTTACTTCTATTTTAACTCTTCGGCTGATTGATTATTTAACCCAAAATTATGGTACCGACAGTCAGGTAACACACCTTGTGAATAGTATTGAAATCTGGATTAATCCAATGGCAAATCCTGATGGAACCTATGCCGGAGGAAACGCTACAGTTAGTGGTGCTACCCGTTTTAATGCAAATGCAATCGACTTAAATCGTAATTTTCCAGATCCTCAGGATGGCCTTCATCCGGATGGGAATGCATGGCAAACTGAAACACTGGTATTTATGTCGCAGGCCGAAAATCAGAATTTTGTAATGTCGGCAAATCTGCACTCAGGAGCCGTAGTTGTTAATTATCCTTGGGACACATGGGAAATAAGGCATGCGGATGATGATTGGTGGCAATTGGTTTCACATGAGTATGCCGATTTGGCTCAACTTAATTCTCCGCCCGGTTATATGGAAAGTTATAACGATGGAATTGTAAATGGCTACGATTGGTACGAAGTTGATGGCGGCAGACAGGATTATATGAATTATTTTCAGCAATGCAGAGAATTTGTTTTGGAATTATCCATTCAAAAAATGTTGCCCGCCTCCG
>JAZDJM010000040.1:0-4145 GCA_043804305.1 Bacteroidota bacterium | reverse complement strand
AAAACAAAAACAAGATAATTTTTACCAGCCTGTCCATCCTAAAAGGCAGGTTTTCAGATTGGGCTAAAGCCCATTTTTCATTGGCTTATTAATTAGCCCGGCATTAATGCCGGGGCTATTCAAAACCTTTTCTCCACCGGGCTTTAGCCCAATTATTGAAAATCCTCGCAGCATGTTGACGTGGATCCGATTCCGTAAAGGACTTTTTTAGTGTTTGTTCGCTTACTCCGCAGCGGTGCCGACAGGGAATGCGCTCACCGGAATTCATTAAAAAAAAACATTATTGTCCGCTAAAAACAAAAACAAGATAATTTTTAGCAGCCTGTCCATCCTAAAAGGCAGGCTTTCAGATTGGGCTAAAGCCCATTTTTCATTGGCTTATTAATTAGCCCGGCATTAATGCCGGGGCTATTCAAAACCTTTTCTCCACCGGGCTTTAGCCCAATTATTGAAAATCCTCGCAGCAAGTTGACGAGGAATCCGATTCCGTAAAGGACTTTTTTAGTGTATTGTTCGCTTACTCCGCAGCGGAGCTGATGGGGAATGCACTCACCGGAATTCAAATTTTAAGCGGACACAGATGCAAATTAATCATTAAATCGATTTGTCTAAAAGCAATCTTTATCAAAACTGTGTAACAAAATTACTCAATTAGCATCGACTTCAAATGAAAATCAATAAAAAAGAAGCTGGTTCTCCAGATGAGAAGGAATGAAATGATCAGTATATTCAGAGCTCTAATTTATTCCGGAATAGTACTTCATAAATTGAATACGTTCAAAAACAGCGGGATTGCCAACATTTTTACTGCTTGCTTTTCCTTTAAACTGTTCTAATGAATTAAATCCTTTTTCGGCCATCCATTTTTCGAGTCCTTTTAGCAATTCATTGATGTATTCAATCCCATTATCATAGAGGGCAGAAACAATTTGAACGGCATCGGCTCCGGCAAGAATTTGTTTAATAATGGCTTCATGCATATGAATACCGGTTGAAGCGGCAAGGCTGCAATTCACCTTGTCTGATAGCAGTGCAATCCATCGCATGGAATGGATGTAAGCATTTGGCGTACTGAAACTCCTTCCCTGCACGGCTTCAAAGGTATTGATGTCGATATCGGGTGTATACGCACGATTGAATAAAACCAGTCCTGAGATTCCGGTATTTGATAAATCGATTACAAATTGAGCAAGATGGGTAAAGGTATTGTTTATTTTTACGGATACGGGAATTTTTACCTGAGCCAATACTTTTTTAATGATGAGCAAAATTGTCTTTTCAAAATCTTTAGACTCCAAATCGGTTGGGTTCAGGCTGATATTTAATTCCAAAGCATCTGCTCCGGCTGCTTCAATACGTTTGGCAAAACTTACCCATTCGGATGCTGAAACACAGTTTACACTGGCTATGATTGGGATAAGCACTTCTTTTTTAGCACTTTTGATTAATTTGATATAATCGTTTAAGCGCTCTTCCTTCAGGTGCAAGTCAATATAATCAAGGGTTTCAGAATACTTATCGTAAATAAAGGCATTGTCTTTTGCTTCCTGAAGCTGATTTTCGGCATCTTTTAGTATTTCTTCTTCAAAGATAGATTTAAGAACTACAGCAGCGGCACCAAATTTTTCGATCTTTTTTATCTCATTGAGGTTGGAAGTCAGTCCACAACTGCCCACAATGATAGGGTTTTTCAGTTTTAAACCTAAGTAATTGCTTGATAGATCCATCATAATTTTTCCTTTTTAGCTTAGTTCTTATTTTTGTTTTGCAAAAAGCGATGGATTCCGGCAGCCGCCTGACGGCCATCGCCCATAGCCAAAATTACCGTTGCCCCGCCCCTTACAATATCGCCACCGGCGAATAGTTCGGGAATATTGGATTGCATTTCGTTTTTATCCACTTCTATAGTTCCCCAGCGGCTGACTTTTAAATCCGGAACACTTTGCGGAATCAAAGGATTTGGAGAAACGCCAACACTCACCACCACCAAATCAACATCAATTTCGTATTCTGAACCTTCGAGAGGAACCGGCCTTCTTCGGCCTGAACTGTCGGGTTCGCCCAGTTCCATTTTTTGCACCCTCATTTTATTTACCCGTCCGTTTTTATCGGTAAAATATTCCACCGGACTGTTTAAATTCAAAAACTCTATGCCCTCTTCCTGGGCATGTTTCACTTCTTCAACACGGGCAGGCATTTCTTCGATGGAGCGCCGGTAAATGATCATTGCTCTATCAGCACCTAGGCGTTTGGCCGTGCGCACAGAATCCATGGCTGTATTTCCTCCGCCGATTACAGCAACATTTTTCCCGAAAATAACAGGAGTATCGTAATCTTCTTTTGAGGCATTCATTAAATTAACCCGGGTTAGGTATTCGTTTGAAGACAGGATTCCCACGGCATTTTCGCCCGGAATATTCATAAAGTTAGGCAATCCGGCACCGCTGCCTGCAAAAAAGGCCTGAAAACCTTCTTCTTTGAGATCTTCGATGGTGGCTGTTTTACCAACTACAAAATTATTGATGAATTCCACGCCCATTTTTTTCAGGTTGTTGATTTCCACATCCACAATTTCGTTGGGGAGACGGAATTCAGGAATACCATATTTTAAAACTCCTCCGGGTTCGTGCAAAGCTTCAAATACACTTACAACATAACCTAATTTTGCCAAATCGCCTGCGGCAGCCAATCCAGAAGGTCCGGAACCGATAATCGCCACTTTAATTCCGTTTGAAGGAGCAACTTCCGGAATATACATTTCGCCGGATTCGCGTTCCCAATCGGCCACAAAACGTTCGAGATTACCAATGGCAACGGGTATTTTCTTTAGTTTTAAGGTGTAAAAACAACTTGCTTCACACTGCACTTCCTGAGGACAAACACGTCCGCAAACGGCAGGCAAAGCATTGGTTTCCTTTAGAGATCGGGCAGCTGAGGCAAAATCCTCTTTTTCGACATATTTGATGAATTTCGGTATATTGATATTGACCGGGCAACCTTGGATACAGGTTGGATCGGGGCAGTCGAGGCATCGCTTTGCTTCTTCAATGGCCATTTGAACCGTTAAACCTTTATTGACTTCGATATGGCTTTTGGCCCGTTCAAATGCGTCTTCTTCGGGCATGTGAACGCGTACCAAATTTGTACGATCTTTCTGTTTGAAGGCTTTACGCAATTCTTCGCGCCATTCCTGACTTCTTTCCTGTTTTAAGTATTCGGAGCTGTTTTCCATTAGGCATGTATTTTTTTTAGTCCTTCGAGATAAGCCGTATAAGCTTTAAATTCTTCTTCTTTATATCCGCCGAGACGCATCAGTAACTCATCAAAATTGACTTCATGCGCATCGAATTCCGGGCCGTCGACACAAACAAATTTGGTTGCCCCCCCGACACTTACACGGCAGGCACCGCACATTCCGGTTCCATCAACCATAATGGCATTCAGACTTGCAACGGTCGGAATATTATATTTTTTGGTGAGCATGCTGCTGAATTTCATCATTACGGCAGGGCCGATGGTTACGGCAAAATCAATTTTTTCTTTTTTGATGATTTCTTCCATGCCGTGGGTAACCAAACCTTGCTGACCGTAGGAACCGTCATCGGTCATGATGATGACCTCGTCAGAAAATTCGCGCATTTCTTTTTCAAGGATAATTAATTCTTTGTTACGCGCTGCAAGAACTGTAATTACCCGATTTCCAGCCTTATGCATGGCCTCCACGATTGGAAGTAAAGGAGCAGTACCCACACCGCCACCTGCACACAGCACAGTGCCGTATTTTTGAATATGAGTAGCCTCGCCCAAAGGGCCAACCACATCGGTTACCATATCGCCGGCTTGTAATTCGGCTATTTTATGACTGGTAACCCCCACTTTTTGGATTACTAAAGTGATGGTGCCTTTTTCAATATCAGCAGCTGAAATGGTTAAAGGAATTCTTTCGCCTTTAAGACCTAATTTAACGATAACAAAGTGTCCTGCTTTTCGTTTTTTGGCTATTCTGGGAGCTTCAATCTCAAGTTTTACAACATTTTCTGAGAGTTTTTCTGCAGCTACAATTCGATTCATTTAGTTTTGGTTTTCGTAAAACGACAAATTTAATTAATAATTTTTTATGTAAAATAGTGAGTTCTTATTTAGAG
>JAZDJM010000039.1:0-4691 GCA_043804305.1 Bacteroidota bacterium | reverse complement strand
TGCTTCACGAAAACTTCTGGCCATTGCGGGATAAATATAAGATTTGCCAACATCGGCTGCATCAAACTCGTAAACCAGTTTTGCTCCTTTGTATTTTTTTATTACATCGTTAAAAGGAATATAATAATCGTTAACATTTGGAAGCAGATTACCGGATAATTCTCTTTGATAGCCTAATCCCGTTGGATACCATTGAAAAGTTCCGCCCTGTATTCCTGACCTAAAATAAGCTTCAGCCAAATGCACCGAATGGCTCACATTGTAAAAAACCGGCTTTTTGCTTCCCGATTTTTGAACGGCCTTAAGCATTTGCCTTATAAATTTGCTTACATCTTCGACTGATTCTTTATGGTGAGGTTCGTTGCTGATTTCAATAGCAAGGATGTTTGGATCATTTTTATAGGCAATTCCTGTATATGGATTGATATGATTCATAAATTGAGTCAGATAATTTGCCTGAGCTTTTATGGCTTCGGGGTTGGTGAGGCAATCAGCTTTTCCATATTTGTTTGAAAATCCGGGAGTTGATTCATCAGGTTCAGGCCAGCCATTTCCCCAAAAAGCGATTGGTGTCAATACCGACCGTATTCCGTTGTCGTTCAACTTTTTGAGTAAGTAATCAAAAGCATCCAAATGTTCATTTTCGAGTAAATTACCTAGGCTATCGCTTATTTCGGTATCCCACACATGAACCCTGAAAAGGTCAAATCCTAATCTGGAAAAGTGATAAACATCATTATCAATAGCTTTTTTCGGGTCGATTCCGAGTTTTTTGGCTGAGCGGTAAGCATGTGCAAAAGGGACTGTATAATTTACACCAAATCCATTTACTTCCTCATCATTAGCGCTATAGCGCATAATACCTGCTTTATCGACATAAGAATTTTCAGATACTTTGATTTTTTGTGCCTCCGAAATAAAAGAAAGCAACAATAAAAAAGCGAGTATTTGAACACTAATAAATACTCCCTTTTTGTGGATTAATTGGGTTTGCATTGGTATAAAATCGTTTTGTTTTTAATTTTAATTTATTGATTATTTGGCATAGCCGAAAATGCTTGACAGATAAAATTTTAATATTTTCTATTTGAATTTATAGATTCAAACCTACATGAAATTCTTTAATTACACAAGAATCAAAAAAAAACTTCATTTAGGTTCCCTCTGTCCAAATTAATTAAATCTGGGTTCAGAGGAATCTTAGAAAAAACTATCCGCTTTTCCAATTTTTATTGATAATGAAAGATAAATGCACAAAAGTAAATTTAGATCTTTACTTCGATTCCTGACTTCGACAATGCGTCACCCATTTTGATGTGTCGAAATTATATACGATTTTTATTCAGGGTTTTGCAAAACATGCAAATAATACCAAAATGAATTATAAAACCCAACGTATCTTATATATAATATCGATAGGATAGCTGTTTAGACAAAACTCGATTTATCGAGGGTTTGGCTATTACAGATATCACATCGGTATGAAGAGTAACAAAGTTAGGTAACCTACGGGCATATCAAAAAAAAATTGACATTTATTATACTTTCACTAGGAGTGCGAGAGATTGTTAAAAGGGAAAAAACTAACTTTGTTTTAATATTTGTATTTTTAGCCCGTTAGGGCTTTAATATTAATAAAAATCAAAGACGAGCATAAACTATTGGTATAATTTGTTGATTCCCTACGGGAAACATGATATCATCTATTCTGCGTTTTTATTAAAATCTATGCCCTACGGGCAAATCATTATTTGTATTTTAGCCCGTTAGGGCTTTAATATTAATAAAAATCATAGACAAGCATAAACTATTGTCCGTAGGACATTAACAAAAGAATATTTTATGGCAAATACATACACACAAATATTCATCCACTATGTTTTTGCTGTACAGAATCGGATATGCCTCATTAGTCCCAAATGGGAAGGAAAACTGTACCAGTATATGAGTGGTATTATCGAACAGCAAGGACATAAGCTTTACGTTATAAATGGTATGCCTGACCATGTTCATAGTATTATCAGTATGAGCCCAAAACAAGCACCATCAGACCTGCTGTATCATGTCAAAAGAAGTTCATCATTATGGATTAATGAGAATCGGTTTGTTGCAGGAAAGTTCTCATGGCAAGAAGGCTTTGGAGGTTTTTCTTTAGGTAGAGCCCAATTGACTGATAAAATTAGCTACATTAATCAACAAAAGGAACATCATAAAGTTTCAACTTTTCATGAAGAATATCAATTGTTTTTAAAAGAAAATGACATCGTCTTCGAAGAAAAGTATCTTTTTAAACCTATATAATACCGATTGGATTAATTTATAATTCATTTTGGTGTAATTTGTTGATTCCCTACGGGAAACATGATATCATCTATTCTGTGTTTTTATTAAATTTCATGCCCTACGGGCAAATCATTATTTGTATTTTAGCCCGTTATGCTTTAAAATTAATAAAAATCATAGACGAGCATAACATAGTTTTTATTAAGATTTAGGCCACTTCGACTGGCCAGTGCATCGCCTACGGGCAAATCAATTAAGTACTAGGAATTTCCTGACTTCGATAATGCGTCACCTATTTTGTTTGTCGAAAATCATATACATTTGTTATTCAATGTTTTGCAAAACACGCAAATAAAAAGTGTCAAAGTCAGGAGATAAATGCACAAAAGTAAATTTAGATCTTTACTTCGATTTATGGCTGGTATATTTATCAATTAATAAGAGTAGAGCATCTTTATCAATTGGTTTTGTAATAAAAGCATTGCTTCCGGCAGCTAGGGCTATTTCCTTATCTTGAGCAAAACTAAAAGCAGTCTGGACAATAATTACGACTTCCTTATTAAATTTTCTAATTTGACGAATGGCTTCATAACCATCCATTTCAGGCATTTGAATATCCATTAGAATCAGGTCTATGTCCGCATGGTTTTTTGCATATTCTATCGCCTCCAAACCTGTTTTTGCCAATAGAATCTCATTCGTAATTTTCCCTAATACAGCTTTTAAAAATAAAGCAGAATGTAAATCATCTTCAGCAATCAGAATTTTAAGTGATTTGGTTTCTAAATCTACATTTTTGGAATCTGAAATCTGATCAACTTTATTATCAGATTCAATCTTTGTTCTATATGGAATTGTAAAATAAAAACAAGAACCTTTACCTAATTTGCTTTCTACCCATATTTTGCCCTCGAGCATTTCTACATACGCTTTTGTAATGGCTAAACCGAGGCCTGCACCTTCGTACTTACTTATAAGGTTATGATCGGTCTGAATAAATCTTTCAAAAATGGCTTCAAGTTTGTTTTCATGGATTCCAATTCCGGTATCTTTTACATAAAATTCGAGATGATTCTCCTTTTTCTTGTACCCAAATTCAATCTCTCCCTCATTGCTGTATTTAATTGCATTTTTGACTAAATTGGTCAATATAGCATAGATTTTCTCTTTATCCGTTAAAACGATTGACTTATCATTCCCCAAACCTTTACTCAATATTAATTTTATTCCCTTCTTTTCAACTTCGGGTGTAAAAAAAGCATAGGTTTCTTCAAGCTGAATATTGATATTGGTTTCAGAAATAACCACTAACATTTGTCCGGATTCAACTTTCGAAATATCAATTAAATCGTTGATAATATTCAACATTCTTTCGCCACTTTTTTCGATTACTTTGATGTATTCTTTTTGCTCTTCTGCGGTTGAAAACGGTTCTTTTAATAATTGGGCAAATCCCATTATGCCATTCATGGGTGTTCGAATCTCATGGCTCATATTGGCAAGAAATGCCGACTTTAAGCGATCATTCTCTTCAGCTTTTATTTTTGCCAGTTTTAATTCCTGATGGTATTTTACACGTTCAATGTATAAACCAATATTGTTTGCAATTATTTCGAGCGTTATTAAATCATCCTCTGTGTAGGCATTAATATCATGATAATCCTGCATGGCAATAACACCAATCACTTCATTGGTCGAAGAATCAACCAAAGGTGCACCTACCCACACGGGCGAATATTCTCCAATAATATTTAAACCATCTTCTTCTCCAAATAATTTGGATTCTCTTTCTTGTGTAATAAGTTCGCCTTTACCGGTTTTTAGAATATAATCGGTTAAAGTATTTGTCAAATCAAATAATTCATCAAATTCCATTTTATCATATTCGTCGACAAAATAAGGAAATCTGTATTTGCCGGTTGCTTTGTCGTGTAATGCAAAATAGAAATTCTCAACCTTAATAATTTGCCCTAATATCGAATGGATTTTCGATAAATATTCTGTTAAATTTAAATCATGAAATGAAATTTCCGTGATTTCAAAAATTACCTTTTGGATGGCCTCATTCCTTTTTTTGAACGAAATATCTTTAAGTATGACCAGTTCTGATTTTTTTTCTTCAAAATCGATAGCAACAACTGTTACTTCAACTGGGACATGTTTTCCGGACTTTTTCTGTGCCAACAGTTCATAGCTTGTTGGCACATCAATTCCTTTAAATCTTTTTTTATAAAAATCGTGCACTTTTTTGTCTTCACCCGGTGCAAGGAAATTGATGAAGGATTTGTTCATTAATTCAGCTTCCGAATATTCAGAAACTCTTTGCAATTCGGCATTGGCATATTGAATTTTTCCGCGATGCATAATAAAAATACTATCCATCGACGCTTCCAGTAAGGATTTGTATT
>JAZDJM010000038.1:0-5169 GCA_043804305.1 Bacteroidota bacterium | reverse complement strand
TAATGGCGATGCAGAATTGGGATTCTGGCGGGATACTCACCTTAGAATATATGGAGATGCAGTTAAAATGCTTGAGGCTGTCTTCTTGGTGGACAAGTATTTTGTTACTAGCAAATTCGCATCAAATCCCGGAAAATTTTTTCCCAATATAAACTATCAGGGAGATAAATATATTCAGATAGCCAACAGTGGGCCGGAATCATCAACACAGAGTATTTTAAACGCATATTTTACGGCTATCAGTTCCGCAAAAAAAAATATATTTATTACCACACCCTATTTTGTGCCTAACGATAGTATTTTAATGGCACTAAAAACGGCTGCAGCTTCAGGTGTGAATATCAGAATTATTTTGCCCGGAAGAGTGGATAGTTATCTTGTTCAATACAGTTCACGCTCCTATATTTACGAGCTGTTACAGGCCAATATTCGCGTTTATTTTTATGAAACCGGATTTATCCATGCAAAAATTTTATGCGTTGATGATCAATTGTCAATCATTGGATCAGCCAATTTCGATTATCGGAGTTTCTTCCATAATTTTGAGATAATTGCCTTGATTTATGATAAAGAAGTAAATAAGGACTTAAGAATACAGTTTCAAAAGGATAAACGAAATTCGAAAAGGATACACATAGCCCAATGGCGCAAAAGAAGCTTAGGAAATAAATTAAAAGAATCTGTATCGAGATTGTTATCGCCCCTAATTTAGCTTTCTTTTCTTAAAGTGCAGTGAATCTCCCCAGCCGTTATATCCAACCGTATTTCCGGTCCTGTGTATTCTGGCTTCCAGACAATTTTTACAGCTATCGGCTTCTTCATCTATACAAGGCTTATCTTCATAAAGCAAATATTCTTCGCGATATTTTAATGGTGTTAAATTGGGCATAATAATATTTGCTCCAACCATGATTGCTTTTTCTCGGCCTTCAGGATCAATGGCTTGCATAGCTGTTGTAGCAGCAATATTGATGTCTTTCATGATGATTCGCAACAAAGCCACCATTTTTAAGCTTAAAAGAAAACGTTCCTTCAATGGAAGAAGCATCTTGCTGTATTGATACAATGGAGTTTGTTTATGTTCGATATAGGGTCCCATTCCGGCCATATCAATATCAAGTTCCTGCAAAAACAACAGATCTCCGGCCAAATCTTCTGCAGTCTGAAAAGGCAAACCTATCATTACACCTGTACCAACCTGATAACCGATATCTTTTAGAAAATGAAGTGCCTCCAGCCTGTTTTCAAAACTGTGCAAATTATTTTCTGGATGAATTTTTTGATAAAGATCTTTATTGCTAGTTTCAATTCGCAATAAAAAACGATGAGCACCGGCATCAAACCAACGCTGATAGGTTTCTCTGGTTTGTTCTCCGCACGAAAGTGTAAGTCCTAAACTACCATCACCTATCTTTTTGATCTGAGCAATCAGGCTTTCTATCTTTTTTATGAAAACTCTGTCGGCCCTCTCGCCCGACTGAATTACAACAGATGCAAAGCCTTGTTCATAAGCATAGTTGGCAGCATCCAATACTTCCTTTTCAGTAAGCTGATAGCGTGTAATTTGCTTGTTTCCTGAACGGATTCCGCAATAAAAACAATCTTTTGCACATCGGTTTGAATATTCAATCAATCCCCTGAAATAAACTTTATTGCCAACCTCTTCTCTTTTAATCTCTGCCGAATGTTTAAACAATTCCTTTCGTTCAGTGGCATTCGAATTCAATAAAAGAACCAGGTTTTCCGGAGTGAAGTTTCTTGTTTTGAGTATATTAGCTATATCGGTCATTTATCTGTTATTCGATTCACAAAGATATTTAAAATTTGTAAAACAACTTACAATACTAATTTTTTTAACAGATTATTTAAGGTGTGTAATCAAAATTTCTGTCCTGCGGTTCTGAGCCCGGCCTTGCTCCGTCTCATTTCCTGCTAGTGGTTTTTCAAAACCAAAACCAATATGCTTTAAACGATTTGCATCAATCTGGTGTTCGATTAAATACTCATATACCGCTTTGGCGCGATCTCTTGAGAGTTGCAGGTTAAAAGCCGTTGTACCAATATTATCGGTATGTCCTTGAATTTCAATATGAATTTCAGGATTATTATTTAGGAATAGAATCAATTTATTCAATTCGATTTCCGATTCCATTTCGAGCTTAGATTCGTTGAAGGCAAAGAAAATATTTTTTAATACTACATTTTTCCCTAAAGCAATGGCTTGCAACGGAATATTTTTTATAAAAGGTTGCTGAACATCAAATGAATTTTTCAGTAAAAACTGATCTGAATAGAATAAATACCCTTGTTTTGAAACATTAAGTAAATAATTACGATTGAGATTCAGCGTTAATAAAAAACTTCCATTCTCGGAATCTGAATTTGAAAAAATTATTTGCTTGCCACTTTCTAAATCAATTAATTCAAATTCTGCATTTAGAGATTCTTTTGTATCCTTATCAAAAACAACTCCTTTTAAATAAGTAATTTTCTCTGGTTGAATACTTTCAGGCAATTCAAAAGAATAAATATCAAGCCCGCCAAATCCATCCTCACGTTCAGTCGCAAAATAGGCCAACTTGCCGTCGGGGGCAACCATAATGCTACTTTCGTCATTATGCGTATTAATTGGACAGCCAAGGTTTATTGCTTTTCCCCAATCTTCAATCTCATTATCCCATTTTGAAAAATACAAATCGGCACCGCCCATTCCAATGTGGCCATTTGAAGAAAAATAGAGTGTGCGGTTATCCGGATGAATGAAAACGGATTGTTCAT
Source organism: Bacteroidota bacterium (assembly GCA_043804305.1). Classification (GTDB taxonomy): domain Bacteria; phylum Bacteroidota; class Bacteroidia; order Bacteroidales; family UBA12170; genus UBA12170. Next base: position 2,391 of record JAZDJM010000038.1, on the reverse strand, counting down.
CCAGATTAGTGTTGATATTTGAATTTAATTTTACGGGAGTTTTCCATTCTCCATTTTCATCCTTATCGGAACGTAAAATATCTGAATTTCCGAAACTTTTTTTGGGAGCACGCACAAAATAGAGGCTTCTTCCATCTGACGATAGCGAAGGTTGACTTTCCCAGTTAGCCGTATTCACCGAAGATCCTAAATTAACAGCCTTGATCCAATGATTTCCGACTTTCTTTGAATAAAACAAATCACAGCTTCCATATCCTTTTCGATCGTGGCCATAATCACCAAATTTTTCGCAGGCTGTAAAAATGATTGTTTTTCCATCGGCCGATATGCATGAAGCACCTTCATTATAGGGCGTATTTAAACCTGTAATGGGGAAACTTTTTTGAGTTAAGCTATCCTTTAAAAAAACGCCAAAAAAATCTTCCTGTTCCTGATTATTTCCATCATTCAGTCGTCGTGTAAAAAGTAAAAACTGATTATCCACGGTCATCGTTGGAAAATACTCAGAATTAGCCGAATTGATGGTAATACCCAGATTTTTGAATTTGAAACTGAGCGGATTTTTCAGTGCCTCAAGCGCAAAACTGCAATTTTTTGACTGCAATTCAGCATCTTCTTTTAAATTTTGGCTGATATTTTCGAAACTTAAAAATTCATTGAATGATTCTTGGGCTCCGGTATAATTCCCTTGTGAAAAATAAACCTTAGCCAAGTAATAATGAGCAATTGGCATGGCTTTTGGATTGATAGCCAATCCTTTGCTATAATATTCGATGGATTCGATAGGAAGGCCTGCCTCATTTTTAATTGTAGCCAACAGGAAATAGGCATCCTGAAGATTTATATCGGCTTTAATGGTTTTCAATAATAATACTTCTGCCTGATTCAGATTGCCAAGTGCATATTCATGGCTTGCTTCCTTAAAAAAGGCTTGTGCTTTTTTTGAGGTGAAAGTCCAGTTTTGAGCCGGAGCAAAAAAATTAAGAACTACCGAAAACAAAACAAGCAGAAATCCACGAATCATCATCTCCTTAATTTTTATTTTAAACGATTTAAGATCGAAATTAAAGTATTTGCTTTTGCCTGAGTTTCATCCCATTCTTTTTCCATTTCAGAATTGCGGGTAATTCCGCCACCAACATATAATGCAAATTGATGGTTATTAAATTGCATACATCTTAAATTCACAAAAAGTGAAAGTGAATCCGTGTCAACAAGTCCAAGAAATCCGGTATAATACTTACGTTCATGCCTTTCCGTTTCCAAAATCAATTTTCTGGATTCTTCAAGTGGAATTCCGCAAACTGCGGGAGTGGGATGCAACTGCTTTATAATATCGATGCATTTTGACCTTTCAACAAACTGATTAACCGATATATCCGTACGCAAATGCGCCAGTTTTCCGGCTTGTGAGGTATAGGTTTCTGAACTTACTATATTCGCAAGACCCGATTCAAAGATTTCTAAAATATATTCTTTTACATAGGCTTGCTCTTGAATTTCTTTAGATTCCCAGCGGATTTCTTCCAATTTTCTGCTATTAATTGACTGAGTTCCTGCCAATGCCATGGTATGAATTCCGTTTTCGTCCTGCTTGAATAACAGTTCCGGACTTGCTCCAATCCAAATTTCCCGATTAGGTAACTGCAAAAAGTAAGTAAATGCATTTGGATATGCTTCAAGGAGTTGCCCGTAAAAATCAATTGGTGATACCTTATTATTCTCCACGCTAACAATTCTTGAAAGTATGATTTTATCAAGCTTAGTGGAATCTAAATGATTTTTAAAGGTCAAAAAAGCCTTTTCATATTCCGCTTTGCTGGTAGAATTTAATTTTTTTTCTGATTGTTCAACTGCATCCGGCAAACTATTCAATTTATTTTCGAGGCTTATCAGATTGCTCTTTTCATCAATAATCTTAGCTGCATCCATAAACCAAATGGGTGAGTGAGTATTTGCATTGAAGGGCGCAATTACAAAGCCTGATTGATTTATAGTGCGCAGAAAATCCAGACTCATGTGTTTTTGCGGACTAAATGAAATAATCAAACTATTTTCTGAAGAACCCGGCAAACTATAATTTACAAAAGCCACTCCTTTTTGAAGCAGAAGTTCAGAAATACGTTTCAGTGCGGCATTCATTTATTTAGGAATAATAAAATTTGTCAATCGAGCTGTTGAAACCAATTCTCCATCTTCATCCTTAATTTGAATATCCCAGATATGCGTATTCTTTCCGACATGAATTGTCCGGGCTTCGCCGTAAACCCATCCGCTTTTCACGGCTTTAACATGATTGGCAGAAATTCCGGCTCCACGTACATCAGCATTTTTATCGGCGACAAGAATAGCTGAACCTATGCTGCCTATGGTTTCTGCAAGAGCAACACT
>JAZDJM010000037.1:0-2291 GCA_043804305.1 Bacteroidota bacterium | reverse complement strand
ACGACGATTTTCGAACTTTTGCTATACTTCAATTAATGGAAAACCAAGCTGCCCAACCGAGCATACCACCAACTTTCACACCACAGTCTAGTCCACCAGAAACCCCACCTATCCTCCCAAAAAAAAGCATTATTAAACCGTTAATTATTGCTCTTGTTTTACTATTTTTAGCTGCTACAGGAGTCGCTGGATATTTTGCTTATCAAAGTCTTAACTCAGTAGAGCAAATTATACCTTCACCGACTAATACGTCAACAGAAAACCTTGCTCCACCGTCTCCCCAACCGACAATAATGGAATCACCGACATCTCTAATTTCTGTAGATGATAAAATTATTGAAACCTATGCAAATAAAAAATTATCAAATGATATCTCTCCACATGGCAGCATTACTGTAAGTATGATTCTTAAATGCTCTTATAACAATAAAAATGTCTATTTATTAAGAGACATCAATATGGCTGATGCTCCTGAACCTGTTATTGAATTTCCGGCAAATAAATTATTATTTACCTGTGGGGGCTTGCCCAATCTACAAGATAAAGAGTGTAAAAATTTTACAGATTGTCAAATTCTCTGGAAAGCAAAATAATTTTTTTTGAAAATCGACCTGGCTCCCACTGGCAAATATATTTAAGAACAGGGAAGTTGAGTTTGGATTTAGTCTCCAATTCACAATTCCAAGCATTCAAAACTTTCTGCAAAATCTTTCATTATTTTTATTCCTTCCGGGTCATTACTGTGATAGAGGACGGTTTTCGGCCAGTACTTCCTGGTTTTATTGCGAACACAAAGGCCTGCAAGGTACTTCATCACATCAATTCCTTTTTTTGCATGATCAAGGTGAAAATCAAAGCTCATGGTGTCTATGCAAAAATCATTCAGCCCCTGACTTGAATTAATAAGCCGCTCCACATCTTCAATGTTTTTCAGGTGCAGCCAGTCATCCGGAGCTTTCCTTTGGTCATCAAGCCAGATGTTCATAATTTATCTATCTAATTTTATATTTCAAACTCCCGGACAGCTTTCCGGTATTTGCAGAAATCACAATCCGGCCCGGTTGCGGGCAACTGATCGCTTTTCAAACATTTTATTGCATCTTTAATGGTTTTTTCCACCCAGGAATCATCGCCAATATAGGGGAGGATTTTAATATCAAATTCAAGTTTACCGTCAAACGCTTCCTTGTCAGTCTTACCATTACAATACACAAAATATCCTGTCGAAGATACCTTGTAGTTGTTTTGGCAGAATAACCATTGGTATATTTCCATTTGGCGTTTATAGCCAATCTGCCAGTCAGCATCAAGCGTTACCTCTTTCTCTTTTGCAGTGGCTTTATAGTCAACAATAATAAATTCGCCCCCTGGATTAACCCAAACATCATCCACTCCGCCGGTGACAATAACATTGCTGTGATTTATAGCCACGGTAATTCCCCGGCGCAAAGAATCCCGCCACTCGTCAATTTTTTTGTGGCTAAGCGGGATAGCATCAATTCCATAATTTTCCATTAAAGGATGTTTTGTTCCGCGAGCCCGATGGATATCAAATTCTTTTTTAAGAAGTTTATCCACAGCAGAATTTAAAGAAAAAGGGTATCCCGGCGGTTGAGCAACCCCGAGCTTGCGGTCCAGGTAAAAACAGCGCGGGCAGTTGATAAAAAGGTCAATCTTTGACCGGCTCAAGCGGAATAATTCCGTTGAATCCGGATTATAAATATTCTTTTTCCGGTTGGGGTTGTAGTAATTGCTCATAAATTAATTGCTTGCCCTTCCGTGGATCCGATCGTATCGGATCGAAGGAGAGGGACATGGATTTTTTTCAACCGGTGATATTTTGTCACCGCTTCACTTCCTTCTTTTTTGACCTGACGGCGATAATTTGCGCATAATTTTATTTTAACAGAACTTAATCGAAAATTAATCTAAAAATCTAATGTGAATCATGGAAACAAAATGCCACTCGAAAGGTAATTTGTCGGAAAATTAGCCAAAGGCCAGATATGTTATTTTGAAAATCGTGCAACAATCGCGCAGTGAAAGTTTATACTTATTTCCTAATTCATGTTTGCAGTTTAAGCAGTGCCATTTGGGACTGTGTTATCATCTTTAATTTTATTCGGGGGGGCGTAATAATTACTTTTACCTTTCCGAAACCTAAATTATTTTATCTGATTTTTGAAGATTATGTTTCATGCAAAGCAATCTAACGTTTTTGGTGGACAAACTTGTTCCACCTTTCGAAAATGGAAGATCGTGGTCAAAATGAAGGTTTTTTGTTTCTCCAC
>JAZDJM010000036.1:0-3352 GCA_043804305.1 Bacteroidota bacterium | reverse complement strand
ATATTGTTTTAGGCAAAAACAAAGATTTTATTTTCGACGGAAAAATTACTGCAGGAAGAATTTCTTTGGCAACCAGCGGAAGTTCATTCGATTACGATGAGTTTAAATTGGAAATGCCGGTAATTGATTCACTATGGTTTTGGGTAAAAGGCAAAACACTGCCAAATGGAACTTATGAACGTATAAATGTAAAAACAGCCATACGCGATTTAAGTGGCGATTTGTTAATCGATCACCCAAACAATAAATCAGGACTGGAACCAAGAACAGAATACCCGATTTTTAACAATAAAAAAGATTCCTATGTTTATTTTGATAAAAAAACCATTCAGAACGGAGTTTATACAAAAGACAAATTTTACTTTCACGTCAACCCATTTACATTTACATCATTAAATGATTTTAGTACAGATGCCATCGAGTTTCAGGGCTATCTTTCATCGGCAGGGATTTTTCCGGATATTGCCCAGCCTCTAAGCGTACAGCCTGATTATTCATTAGGTTTTACAAAAGATTTGCCCCAGGAAGGGATATTAGCCTATGGTGGCAAAGGAAAATTTTACAAACAAATTCAACTTAGCAATCAAGGATTAAAAGGTAAGGGAGAATTGGCATTTATCAATTCCATTTCACAGTCCGAAGAATTTACTTTTCTTCCGGATTCAATGAGAGCTATTGCCAAAAGCTTTGAAATAATAGCATCCGATGGCCCTGTAGAATTTCCTTACGCAAAAGGTTCAAATTTAAAACAGCTTTGGCTTCCCTATAAAGGAAATATGAAGATAAGTTCTAAAGAAAAGAATTTGAATTTGTATAATAACGAAACCTTTATGAATGGCGAATTGTTATTACAAACCAATGGATTAAGCGGAAATGGAAATGTCTTTATCAAAACAGCAAAATTAAGTTCTAAAAATTATGTGTTTAAAAATCAAACTTTTTCTTCGCCTGATGTAAATTTTGAGGCCGAAGGGATGAAACTAAATCAGTTTAGCGCACAAGCTGATTTTAAAGATCGCAATATAATTTTCGCATCCAATACCGGTACTTCCAGAATAGATTTTACTGAAAACCTGTACCGTTGCTATATGAATCAGGCTAAATGGTATATGGATAGTGATATAACTGAATACGCCTCAAACTTTAACGACAGCACAAATAAATTTGTAGGTTTAAATATTCGCCAACTGGCTGATACTGAATATTCCGGTTCAGCATTTATTTCATTGCATCCAAAGCAGGATTCACTTTCATTTATATCCACAAAGGCAAAATTTAACGGCAAAGACAAAATTATAAGTGCCGAAGGTGTTCATTATCTAAAAGTTGCAGATGCAGTTATTTTTCCGGACAGCAGCAAATTAACCATACTCAAGAATGCCGATATGCTGGATTTAGAAAATTCTAGAATATTAACAAATGCCATTACAAAATACCATGAAATAGATAAAGCTACGGTTAAAATTATCGGACGAAAATCTTATTTTGGTAAAGGCGATTATATTTATACCGATAAATTAAAGCAGAATCAAGCTATACATTTTAGAGAAATAAAAGTGGATACTACATACCAGACTATGGCTGTGGGCGAAATACTTCCTAAAGCTAATTTCAAATTAAGTCCTGAATTTTTATTCCGCGGAATAGTGAATCTGAATGCAAGTGAAAAAGATTTGTTTTTCGATGGTGGTTTTAAAATAGAAAATCCATGTTTGCCAAATCAGGATTGGATTAAATTTGGTTCAAGAATAGATCCAAACAACATTCTAATTCCGGTTTCAACGCAGCCAATTGTTCCGGACGTCAGTAAACAACAAAAATTTGTCGGGCTACTTTATTCACAAGCCCACAAAAAGAATTATTCTGCTTTTCTTGGAAATAAAACAGATTATTACGATTCAGTTCTGTTAACAGCATCGGGCTTTATCAGATACAATGAGGATTCAAGGGAATTTCAAATTTCATCCAAGGAAAAACTGAATCAAAATATCAGGCCGGAAAACTATTTTAGTTTAAATACCGAAAACTGCAGTAACTACGGAGAAGGTAAAATTAATCTGGGCATGAATTTTCCTGATTTAAAATTACAGACTTATGGGAACCTCCAATTTTCTGATTCAGCTTTAAAAATTCGTTTGGGAGCAGCAATTGATTTTCATTTTTCTGCAGATGCCTTAAAGCACATTAACGATCAATTTGCTTCAACCACCATAGAACCAGTTGATAATTCCAGTTCATTTTATCAAAAGATGATTGGAGGATTTTTGGGTTTAGAAGCTGCCGAACAGTATTTGAGCCAGCAGCTTATTGGAAGCTCGAAAAAATCAGCGCCTCAGATTATTCATACGCTTTTCATAAACGATTTAACATTAAATTGGAATTCGCACCTTAATGCTTATATTAGCGAAGGAAAAATTGGTTTTGAAAGCATTGATAAATATAGAATAAATGCTTTAGTTGATGGTTATGTAGCTATTAGAAAAAGTCGTTTTGGCGATGAATTATATCTCTATTTTGAAATCAATAATCAATGGTATTTTTTCAAAAATTCCAATAATGTAATGCAGGTTTTATCTTCAAACGAAAATTTTAATGAGTTAATCCGATCGGAAACAAAATCAAAAGATGAAGAAAATTGGTTAAAAAAGAAAAAGAAAAACAAAGTACGCTCGAATAATCGCTATATTCTCAGCAGAGTTGAAATAAAAGATGATTTTTTAAAACAAATAAATAAATACTAATGGATAGTAATATTCTTTTTTTTATAGGTATACTGATGGCCTACCTTTTAGGTGCAATTCCTACTTCAGTTTGGATAAGTAAACTATTTTACAAAATCGATATCCGTGAACATGGAAGCGGAAATGCTGGAGGAACAAACACTGTAAGAATATTGGGTTGGAAAGCCGGTATACCGGTAATTATTTTCGATGTTTTTAAAGGCTGGTTTGCTGCATTCTTTCTGGCTCATCTATTTGATTCGCCGAGTTTTATAAATGAAGATTTTTTAGAAATAATTTATGGTTTAGCTGCCGTAATCGGCCACGTTTATCCGGTTTATGTTGGATTTAAAGGTGGAAAAGGTGTTGGTACACTCGCAGGAGTAGGCCTTGTATTATTTCCACTGGCTTTGTTAGCTTCGCTCGTCGTTTTTTTAATTGTGGCCATACCCACACGCTATATATCGCTAAGCTCAATAATTGCAGCCATTTCCTTTCCAATTTTTCTTATTTTTGTATTTAATGAAACCTCACTTCCGGTTTTGATTCTTGGAATTTTTTCCAGTTTGTTTATCATTTTCACTCATCGTAAAAATATTAAAAGGCTTCTTAAAGGAGAAGAAAATAAATTT
>JAZDJM010000035.1:0-6768 GCA_043804305.1 Bacteroidota bacterium | reverse complement strand
GTATGGATTTGTTCCCGGCGCAACATTACTAAAATCAAAGGTCAGCTCTTCCCATTCGTTTACTTTTGTTGTTGTAGCTTCTGTTTCAACGGTTAAAGTATTGTTTCTGTGATCTTCGGCCTTAAGTCTTATTTGAATCCCGATTGTTGGCGAATAAACCCTTACGCTAACTTTAGTAACTGATGCAGTTAAAGGAAGCGCATTTAAAAAACCAAGCGGAGTTCCAATTGTAGTTCCTGCCCAAGTTGCTGCACCTGTAGTTTTAATTACTTTGGCTACTTTATTTTCTACATTTTTTGGATCGTCAACTATTGAAGACACATTGCCTCCAAAATCAGTCATGGCATAGTTTACTGTCGGGCTTTCAAAATCAAGCGGTAAATCAATTTGCGAAAGTCCGCCTGTATTGTCTATCAGCTGAATATCATCAAATAAAAAAGTGGAATTTGCAGAACCATCACCCACTGTTCCAAAATCGAACATAAATACCAAATAATTGTAAGTATTTGAAGGTTTTCCCGTAAAATCCCACGAAAGCGTTTCCCATTCGTTGGCAAGGGTAGTTTTAACAGAAACTTCGGTTGCAGCTCCGCCTTCGCCTTCAAGTTTAAATAAAACCGGAACATCTTTGCGTGTGGAATATACTTTCATCGTAATTGTATTTGCAGAAGAAAAGTCAATTTTGCTATTCAAAAGCAGTTTACTTCCGCCCCAAATTTGCCCACCATTTCTTACAATTTGAACCACTTTTGCACTTGTGTTTATTCCGGATGATTTTGGATTAGAAATTACTGCGGCAGTTCCTCCATCAAAATCAGTAAATGAAAAAGTACCGGATTCAAAATCGATAGGAAGTGTAGGTAAAACAAGAGGCGAAGGTGAAAATTCAATATCATCCAACAAATAGGTAAAGTTGGCACCGCCATCGCCCATGGTTCCCAGTTCAAAGATGAAAACTAAATTATTATATACACCGGACGAACTTCCGCTAAAATCAAAAGTAAGTGTTTCCCATGCATTTGCAACTGTTGTGGTTGCATACTTCTCGATAAAAACCGAACCGTTGCTATTTTCAAGTTTAAAAAGTACCGATACATTAGCTTTTGGTGAAAATACTTTCATTTTGAAAACCTGATTTGTGGCAAAACTTAAAGTCCCTGACAATGGAAGTTTGCTACCTCCCCATACTTGGCCTGCACTTTTTACCAGCTTAACTACTTTGCCGCTTGTATTAATACCTGAAGATTGTGGATTTGTAATAACTGTTGCAGCACCCCCATCAAAATCGACAAAGGTATAAGTACCGGTTTCAAAATCTATCGGAAAACTCTGTGCAAGACAAAAACTGCTAAAAGCAGCGATTAATAAAATTGTAAAGATTTTTTTCATACTATAATAATTTGATTTTTAAAGGAAGTATGGAACTCACATGTTACTGAAAATTATTATCATTCTCTTGGGTGTTGTTAAGCAACATGTTCGTTTCATAATTTCTTTTTTCTGAGGATAAATTATTTATTTACTTGAATTTCAGCTATTTGATTATACTATGTACGTGTATAATATTTTTTTAAAATACCTCATCAAAAAGCAAGTTATAATAGAAAAATTTTAGGATATATCTTGCATTCCTATTTATTCGTTACATTTTATTGTTTTGAATAGATAAAATATCTTAATATTCATTATTTGTCAGAACTTAAAAGGCATATCTAACTGATGATCAATTGCCGAAAAAAATTGGCCGTTTGGACCATCATCATCTATTAATGCAGGAGCTAAGGCACCTGGCAAAACGGCTTCAACAGGATGTTCAGCATTTTCTCCACCCATATCTGTTTTTAACCAGCCTGGATCCATCATATTAATTCTAACACCTGTACCTGAGAGTTTGGATGCAATGTCGTCTGTTATTTTGTCTACTGCCCATTTGGAAGCACCATAAGGTGCCAGTTCAGGTTTGTCTTTTATTCTGGAAGTCAGATTAATTACGCGTCCAAATTTATTTGTAATCATCCCGGGCACAAAGGCGCCGCACAATTCATACATTGCAATTACATTTACTTTATAGGTTTCTATCCAATTCGTCCAAGTGTGATTCCATATATTTTCCTGATAATCCGGCATAATTGCAGCATTATTATAGAGTATATCAACAGTAATATTTAATTGCCCTACTTGATTAATCATTTCATTCAGTTGTTTTTGGTCAGCTAAATCTCCATAAACACTGTATACTTTAACCGGGAATTTTTTAAGTAATTCCAATGTATTTATTGCACTTTGCTCAGTTCTGCCATGCAAAATAATATTACATCCTAATTTTGCTAAGCCAAAAGCTATTTGCTGCCCTACTCCTCGGCTTGAACCGGTAATGAGTGCATTTTTTCCTTCTAATTCAATCATTTTTTAAAATATTGTTTTGTTTTAAAGCCCTAAAAACTTATTGACTGAAAATCAGTAATTCAATCTATTTTAAATAAAATATATCGTTCAATAGACTTTGAGGGTTTCCACCAATTTGGATTTCAAATTCTCCTTCTTCTGCAACCCACTTATTATCAATCCCAACACTTTGAAAATCTTTTAAATGCAATTTGAATTCGATAGTTTTTAAGGTTTGTGGTTTTAATTCAATTTTCGAAAACCGAACTAATTTTTTGGAATCGGGAGAGACTGTTGCAACCAGATCTTTCAGATAAAGTTGAATAATTTCTTTTCCTTCTTGCGATCCCGTATTTCTTACATCGACAGAAATTTTTAAGGTATCAGATTTGGAAAGTGTATCAGTGCTTAGCCTTAGATTTGAATATTCAAAAGAAGTATAAGATAATCCAAAACCAAATTCATATTGAGGATAAAAGCCATCATAACCCCAATCTACATCTCTTATATCGGTTTTTTTGTGGTAATACGTTAAATAATTTCCTGAATATTTTGGGTAAGTATATGGTAATTTTCCACTTGGATTTACATTTCCAAGAATAACATCAGCTATTGCTCTTCCACCTTCATCACCGGGCAGATAAGCCATTATTATTGCATCGGCCAGTGGTTCAATTTCTCTTATAATCCGCGGACGGCCTTGAACCATAACTAAAATGATCGGTTTTCCGGTTTTCGAAAGTTTTTTAACTAAATTTTGCTGAGCTATTGGAAGTTCAAGCTCATTTATATCTGAAGGCTTTTCAGTTGCCGGGATTTCGCCAACACAAATTACAATATAATCTACATTCTTTGCCTTGTTAAAAGCTTTTTCTGAATTGATATCAACTAAATAATCAGTTCCTTCAACATATTCGATATGATTTGAACCGAATTGCTTTTTAAGTGCATCTAAAATAGTTAGTTTATCCGGATTATTGTAAATAGTATCTCTGCCTAAGAAAGTTCTCGACCATGCACCATTCAATACATTAATCGAATTAGCGGAATAACCGGTAACCAATATTTTTTTTGAACTGGAAATTGGTAATGTATTATTTTTGTTTTTCAATAAAGTAATTGCCTCACTAGCTGCCTGATAATTTATATTTACAAAACTGTCACTACTAAAATTTGGATAATTTTCCGGATTATTATAAGGTTGCTCAAATAAATTCAGATAAAATTTAAGACGCAAAATTCTAGTGACCGCATCATCAATCCGACTCTGCGGAATTTCGCCTTTCTCCACTAAATCTACAATAATATCAACTATATCAGCGCTATATGGATTCATAATCATATCCAGTCCGGCGTTTACTGCCATTTTAGTTGCTTCGCGTTTATCTTTTGCAGAAAGATGAGCATCGACTATAAATTCTACATCACTAAAATCGGATATAACTACACCTTTAAATCCGAATTCGCCTTTTAATATATCCGTTATATAATATTTATTGATATGACAGGGTATGCCATTTACGGCATTTGAACTAATCATAACACCCATTGCTCCATTTTTTATGGCCTTTTCAAAAGGTGGCAAAAAATATTGACGAAGACTATTTTCAGGAATAAGTGCATTTGCACGGTCTTTTCCATTTCTTCCTGCACCATAACCTATATAATGCTTTATGCAAACCGCCGTACTTGTTATATCTTGTAACCCTTTTGCCAGTGAACCAGTAATATAAGCATTGGTCATTTCAGATATTAAGTATGGATCTTCGCCAAAACTCTCAGCTATCCTCCCCCATAACGGGTTCCAAGCAACATCTGCATTTGGATTAAAATTCCATGGAAGAGACGCAGCACGGGATTCATAAGCTGTGATTTCCGCACTTTTTTCTACTAAGCCGGTATTCCAGCTTGCTGCCAATGCAATCTGATGAGGAAACATGGTAGAACCAATTACATAATTGGCACCATGAATATTATCTATTCCGTATAAAACAGGTATATTTAATCGAGTTTTTGAAGTAGCGGAATCCTGAATTTGTTTTATTATTTGATACCATTCTTCTTTATTTGGCGTAAATCCCGGTGTATTGTGAATAGAACCAACAGCATAATCGATAATTAACTCCCTGAATCGCTTTTCGTCGAAATCTACTTTTTTTCTTGCATCCCAATATCCACCCGGAAGAATTGCCGGCAATCCAATATTTAACATTTGCCCTGCTTTCTCTTTTAAAGTCATCGACTTGATCAAAGAGCTTATTTTATTTTCTGTTTCATTGGTTTCCAGGCTACTAACTTTATTATTGCTTGAATTCTCAGGTCTACTTGAACAACTCAGAAGGATTAGAGCTATAAAAAAATATTTAAAGATTCTTTTCATTTTTTAGCGGATTTTCGATGAATTTGTTAAAATCGGATGAGCTAATAATCAATTTTCAAATTGGCTTTTTTGGAAAGAGACAATGACCTGCAACACTTTTCCACTTCGCTGAAATAAATCCCTGCTGATGTTTTCATTAAGTTTTAATTCTTTGATTTTTTCCTGAACTCCATTACTAATCACTATCTCGACACTATTTTCATTGGCTAATCGATAAACGATTGGTGTTTGACAATAGGTAATACAAAGCTCATTTTCTCTTATCAGCAAGGTTTTTTTGTCGCCATAAATATCGTAATACTTAAACTCTTGGGCGGTGGTTAAGAAATCCTCTTTTTTAAGTAAAACAGGGTTAAAATGTATTCTACTCTCCTTAACAGATATTCCAAGCTCAGAAAACCTGCATAATATATCTTCTTTTACCTGGCCGGTCATACCGGGCTGTTGGGCACCTTTTGAAGCCGGCGTATGCGAATAGGGATCAGTAGGAAACGCCCCATACAGAACGGGCGTTTTATGAATTCCTATGCCTTCTTTAATATCAAAATACTGGCTTATTAGTGCCTGAACAATGATTTCATCTTCGTTATTTTGAAATGCTCTGGTGCATGTCTCTTGTACTGAAAGCAAAAGCTTTGAAACCATATGCCAATATATTGAGCCCAGACCTTCATAGCCAAAAAATGTGCCTGACCTGCCGGTAAAGGATTTATGATTGAAGACCTTTTCAAAGATATTCAGAATCAGGCTTTTATCTTTTTCTACAAGTGTTTTATATTTGGTATCGGGTAATGTATTTAATGCTGATTTGAGACTTTCGGCATTGTTAAAATTGCCATTGAAATGATAATTACCAAGAATATCTTTTACAATAATTTGAGTGTTATTATCTTTAATGAGCTGAATAAGTAAATCTGATTTTTCAACTTCTAGTTTTGGAATAATGTTTTTTTCGAAAAAACGAGGTAAATTTTTATTCGGGTACAATATGTACGAATTTTGATCTTCACGATACAAATCACTATTCTTCAAACTATAAATAAGTGCTAAACTTTCGATAGATGAAATTTTGGCAGAAGCCAAAACTGCAACTTGTCCTTCCAGCATGAGTGGAAGATGAGCAATTGAAACCGTATTGTCATTTTCAACGGTCATTAAGTTATAGGAATGATATAAATTATCTAATCGTTTGTTGGCGTCGATGCTATGATCGAAAAATTTTAGTGCAATGGTAAAGAAGGCACCCAATTCTTTTTTTGTAATAAAACCTTTAGCACCGCTGTGAGCATTCAGGTAAATTTTTGAGCGGTAATTGCTTCCTGCATTACCTAAACCATCAATTATGCTCTTACGGTCTTTGTCAGAAATTTTACCAGCTAGCAAAGCCTCGTTCTGATAGAAAACACCCTCCACTTCTTGGAAGAAGACTTTTAATTCCTCTGAAACCTCATATTCATTTAGATGTGAGTGATCAATTCTATCTTTAAAAAATAAAATATATCTTCTTAAATAATAGAGCGTTACCATAGAAACACCATTTCCTACAAGTGCGTTGTTGGCATCATTCCATTCGGGGCGTTGCGTATTTAACCAAATTCCTGCTTCGGGGATAAAATTTGATACTTTTGCCAATGCAGTAACAAGCAATTTTTCGATTAGATTTACTTTACAGATCGAATCATTTCTATCTCTGAGTAATGCACCATCCGCGCCTAATTCCTTTTTCCGTTTGTTAATTAAATGGTCTAATTTATGGTCAAAGACTATAGTGTCCTTGGGTTTATTTAAAATATCGGAATAACTTTTTATTTTGTATGGAACATTTGCAAAAACGAAAATATCAAGTTCGAAAAAATCTGCAAGTTTATCAGGATATACATTTTCGGAGAATTCGAGGAACTTTAATAAATATACTATTTGATGATCGCCCCAATAACCTATAAACGACCAGGGATCGTTCGGTTCGATGACTTCCCAATCGAAACCATCTTTTGTAACTCTGT
>JAZDJM010000034.1:0-2928 GCA_043804305.1 Bacteroidota bacterium | reverse complement strand
ATTAAGAAAAAAATTTAATTTACACAATATCAATAGAATATAAATAATATAAAATTTACAAGAATGAAACGAACATGCCTAAAAAAATTTTCAGACGCACAGGGCAATGATTATAAGGCATGTGAGTTCCATCTGACAACTAAAAAACAAATTATAAACAGATGAAAAATCAAGAAATATTAAATACAACTAATGAAATTAATTTCAATGCAGTAAATGGTAAATTTGGCCAATATGGCGGACTTTTTGTACCTCCGGTTTTGGAAGGAAAACTCCTTAATCTTTACGAAGTATTTGACAAGAACAGAAACGATAGCAGCTTTGAAGAAGAATTTGCCTATTATTTAAAGCATTTTGTGGGTCGTCCTTCGCCTTTGTACTATGCCCATCGCCTGTCTAAACACATTGGGTCTAAAATCTATCTGAAGCGGGAAGATTTAAACCATACTGGCTCGCACAAAATCAACAATACAATTGGACAAATATTATTGGCTAAACGAATGGGTGCCACCGAAATAGTTGCTGAAACAGGAGCCGGCCAGCATGGTGTGGCTACGGCTACAGCAGCCGCTCTCTTTGGAATGAAATGCAAGATTTTTATGGGTACAAAAGATGCAGAACGGCAAAAAATGAATGTAAGTCGAATCAAACTGCTTGGCGCCGAACTCATTTTAACAAATGCCGGACGAGGTACTTTAAAAGATGCTGTTGATGCTGCTTTGGGCTATTATATTGAGCATCCGGATGTGTTTTATTTATTGGGTTCGCAGGTTGGGCCACATCCATATCCAACAATGGTGGGTTATTTTCAAAGTGTAATCGGAAGGGAAGCCAAGAAGCAGTTTATTGAACGTGAAGGCCGTCTTCCTGATAATATTTTAGCCTGTATTGGTGGCGGATCAAATGCTATTGGGCTTTTTAACGATTTTTTGAAAGATCATGAGGTTGCCATCCATGCTGCCGAAGGAGGTGGGGCAGGAGCAGTATTGGGACAAACCGCTGCCACTTTAAGTTTAGGAAAACCGGGTGTATTTCAAGGAACTTTTTCTTATGCTTTAACTGATGAAAATGGCGAGGTTTATCCAACACATTCAATTGCCGCAGGTTTGGATTATCCTGGTGTAAGTCCGCAGCATGCTTTATTAAAAGACACTAAACGGGCAGATTACCATTTAATTACGGATGACGAAGCCATTGAAGGATTTAAACTGCTATCAAAGCTGGAAGGAATAATTCCGGCTATCGAATCTTCGCATGCCGTTGCTTTAGCTCAGAAGATACTGAAAAATAAACCTGAACAAATAAGTATTATTAATTTAAGCGGAAGAGGAGATAAAGACGTAGAAAGAGATTTGATGTAGAGTTTTATTTCACAAGGAAAATTATAATTACCACAGAGAACCAGAGGCACGAAGAAAAACGCTGTGTCTCTGGTCTCCATGGTAATAAATTACAGTTTTTCAAGTTCGACAGTGAAATGACGCATTATCGGCGCTTCTTTAATTATTTTCACACCTCTTTTAATTTCATTTCTGCGTGCATAAACATTTCCCAGAGCAACGGCAACATATTCCATATGATTATTCGTATAAGTTCTGCGTGGAATGGCCATACGAATTAATTCCAAATTCGGATATCTGTTCTCACGTGTAAGTGGGTCACGATCGGCCATTATTGCTCCGATTTCTACCGCTCGTATTCCGGCTTCGAGATAAAGTTCAATGGCTAAAGTTTGGGCAGGAAATTCTTCTTTTGGAATGTGAGGCAGGAATCGTTTTACATCAACAAAAATAGCATGGCCGCCAAAAGGTTCTTGCATGGGTACTCCAAAATCTTTTAAACTTTGGCCAAGAAACGCCGTTTGTTTGATTCGCGAATCCAAGGTGTCAAATTCTGTTCCTTCATCTAAACCTTGTGCTAAAGCATTCATATCGCGGCCCGACATTCCGCCATAGGTTATAAAACCTTCAAATACAATTCCGAAAACACTGGCTTGTTTAAATAAATCTTCGTCTTTAAAACCGATAAACCCGCCCATATTGACAATTGCGTCTTTTTTCGAACTCATGGTCATAGCATCGGCATAAGTAAACATCTCTTTAACAATCTCCTTGATGCTTTTTTCTGCGTATCCTTTTTCCCGTTGTTTGATAAAATAGGCGTTTTCGGCAAAACGGGCTGAATCAAAACTAAGGCGCACCCCATATTTTCTCGATAGCGCATAAACTTCCTTCAAATTTTGCATGGAAACGGGTTGTCCTCCGGCAGAATTATTGGTCAATGTCATAATAATAATCGGGATTTTTTCTAGCGGATTGGTAGTCAATACTTTTTCAAGTTTATTGAGATCTACATTTCCTTTGAAATCGTGATTAGCGTTGGTATCAAATGCTTCATCAATCGTGCAATCGATGGCCGTTGCTTTTCTAAATTCAATATGACCTTTGGTCGTGTCGAAGTGGGAATTTCCCGGAACTATCATTCCTTCTTTTACTAAAACCGAGAACAAAACATTTTCAGCAGCCCTACCTTGATGGGTTGGAAGGAAATAAGGAAAACCCAAAATCGTTTCGATGGCCGATTTCATTTTATAATAAGAACTTGCTCCGGCATAGCTTTCATCGCCCAGCATCAACTCCGACCATTGTTTATCGCTCATGGCACCTGTTCCGGAATCGGTCAGTAAATCGATAAAAACCTGTTCGCTTTTTAAATTAAATAGATTATATCTGGCTTCTTTTATCCATTTTTCCCTTTCGGTGCGGGTACTTTTCTTTATGGATTCAACCATTTTTATTTTATAGGATTCGGCAAATGGTAATTGCATAATACATTATTTTAAATTCAACAAAAGAAACAATTAAACTGAAATAATTAAAAAGGGTAGGTGTCTCTTTTTTTGATGTTTAGAAAGAGGTTTGAAATCAA
>JAZDJM010000033.1:0-11405 GCA_043804305.1 Bacteroidota bacterium | reverse complement strand
ACGGAAATCCCCAAGCTTATGAAGATGTTATTTATACTTTAAATAATTTTAAGCGTATTGAAGAAGCCATGCAGTATACCAGCACTTTAAAATATCGCTACGATTGGGACACCGATACTGAGGCTTACCTGAAATTGGTGCATTTTTTAGAGCGAAAATTTCTTAAGATCGAAGTGTGAAATTGTTGAATGTTAAAATAGCAATCCTGAAAATTAATGGCTTTAATTCTTCATTTTAATTTGTTTTATTCAAAACGTATCGTGTTAAAGTCCTTAAAAAAATAATGAATGCTTTGCTTTAAATTAACGGAAAGAATAAAATTCCACTTCAGATCACAAACAGCTCATGGCATCCACTCTCCTTTTGTTTACAATTTGTATAAGCAAATTAAAAACTCGGCTGATAAATGCCAAATTCCCGCTTCTTTTCAATCTACTTTTTCCTCAAAACAAGGCCGAATTCTCAAGACTATTTTTCAGGTTTTAAAAATTAATAAAACACTTGTTATAGATGATGAGGCAGATGATTTGAAAGCGTTTCTCAGGCAAATTGAACACGCTTACTCAGCAGTCGAAATAAAAGATTTATCTAAAATTTCACAAAAATTCGATCTGATAATTTTATCCAAATCTTTGTTAATCAGCAATAAATTAGATTTCACAACATTAACCCATCTTGTTTTTAATCACAGCCTTGTAATCATTTCGCATATCCATGCGTCAAAGCAGGCGATTATGCATTGGAACACTTTGATTAAGAAAAAAATGTTCACGGTAAGTATTGATTTATTCTTTGTTGGTTTGCTTTTTTTTAGAAAAGAATCCTCAAAGCAAGATTTTACGCTTCGATTTTAATTTTATGTTCTGTGCTTTAAAGAATAATGCCTATTTTTGAACCTCTTACAAAACCATAATTATGCGTGAAAAAGTAATTTCAATAACAGATATTGCAAAACACTATCAAGTTGGAACACAGTTAGTTAAAGCTATTCGTAGTATTAGTATCGACATCTATAAAAATGAATATGTGGCATTAATGGGGCCATCAGGCTCCGGAAAATCAACATTAATGAATATTTTAGGCTGTCTGGACACTCCTACCCGCGGTGAATATTTATTAGCCGGACAAGATGTGAGTAAAATGGAAGATAATGAATTGGCTGAAATTCGTAACCGTGAAATCGGCTTTGTTTTCCAAACCTTTAATCTCCTACCCCGGTCAACAGCACTCGAAAATGTAATGCTACCGTTGATTTATGCCGGATATTCAAAAAAAGACCGAATCGAAAAAGCTACCAAAACCTTAGGCGATGTTCATCTTTCGGATAGAATGGATCACCGTCCGAATGAGCTTTCCGGAGGCCAGCGTCAAAGAGTGGCAGTAGCCCGTGCCTTGGTAAACAATCCATCAATAATTCTTGCCGACGAACCAACCGGAAACCTTGATTCCAAAACTTCGGTGGAAATTATGGGGCTTTTTGAAGAAATTCACACTGCAGGGAATACGGTTATTATTGTTACTCACGAAGAAAGTATAGCTCAACATTGTCATCGGATTGTAAGATTAATTGACGGTGAAGTTTCGAGCGACCAAATAAATGAAAAAATTGTAAGGGTAAACAATCATCACGATTTTCACAAATCAAAAATTGATTAGTTTTCACCATAATCCTTAATTCTTAAACACTACATTTAAATGCTGTTTATCAGTATAATAATACTTATAATAGTAGTTTCTGCCATTCTCCTGTTTTTAATGATAAGAGGATTTAAAACCCCTGACAATGCCCATAATTCAATTCCGAAAGATTTAGGTTTAAAAGTTCATGAAATAAGGTTTCCCTCGGTAAAAGGTCAGGAAATTTATGGATGGAAAATAGAAACGAATCCGGAATTTCCGACTCTGATATTAGTTCATGGCTGGGGAAGAAATGTGGAACGAATGACTCCCTATTTGCGTAAGTTGTGTTGCCGGGGTTTTAATATGTTGGCATTTGATGCTAGAAGCCACGGGAACAGTCACTTTGATGGCCATATGACTATGGTAAAATTTGCAGAAGATATTGAATCTGCCATCAATTATGTGCTTGAAAACGAAAATCAAATTAATAAGGAAATTTCGCTGATTGGATTATCCATAGGTGGCGCTTCCTCTATTTTGGCCGCAAGCTGGGATAAACGGATTACGAAAGTAATTACAGTTGGTGCGTTTGCACATCCGCTCGAAATTATGCGCTTGCAATTAAAAAATCGTCATATTCCTTATATTCCTTTTGTCTGGTTATTTTTTCAAATAATTAGATGGCGCACCGGCCTGAATTTCGATGAAATCGCACCCGAAAATAATATTGCAAAAGCAAAAGCAAAGTTTTTATTGATTCATGGAATTGAAGATAATATTGTACCTTTGAATCAAGGACGGAGATTAAAAATTGCTCAACCAAAAGCCGAACTTTGGGAAATTCCGGAAAGAGGCCATTCAAATTGTCATTTAGAAAATGGGTTTTGGGATAAAATAAGCGGCTTTTTGTTGGAAAAATAAACAGCAACGCATGCAGTATCCACTAAACGAAAAAGAGAAAAATCAAAGGCTTGTCTGGTCGGTTACTCGTTCGGTTTTAGAAACGGATAATTATAAACACAAAAGACACGGACAAAAAAGCAAAAGCCACTGGAATTTATTTACGCGCATTCTCCGCATTTTTGTTTTTCTTACTAAGCTTGCCGGAATCTACCGCAAAGGTTTTGATAATGTTTTTAAGATTGAAATAAAAAGACACCTTTTGTCGTTTTCAAATCTTCCAAAAGCGTTTAATGGTTTTAGAATTCTGCATTTAACCGATTTACATATCGACAGCGTTCAGGGTCTGGAAGATGCTATCATCGCGATAATAAAAGAAGTTGATTTTGATATTTGTGTTTTAACAGGCGATTATCGCAGCGAAAGCAGTGGGGTTTTTACTCAAATTTTAAAGCCGTTTCAAAAAATTTCCGAACAAATTCAAAGTGAATTTGGCCCATTGGCAGTATTAGGAAATCACGACACTTACTTGATGGCTCATTATGAAGAAGAAAGCGGAATGCGCTTATTGATCAATGAATCTGTTGAATTAAAAAGAGGCGAGGATAAAATAATAATTAGCGGCACTGATGATCCTTTTTCGTACTATACCGATGCCAGCTTAATCGCTTTTAAACCTGAAACCGGATTTAAAATAGCGCTTGTGCACACTTCAGAACTGGCCGATATTGCTGCAGGCCATGAGTATAGCCTGTATCTATGCGGCCATACCCATGGTGGGCAAATCTGTCTGCCGGGAGGAAAAGCCCTAATTTCTCATCAAAGCGAGGGGAATCATTTTATCAAAGGTTTCTGGAAAATGAAGGACATGATTGGCTATACTTCTGCAGGATGTGGAGTTTCAGGTGTGGCACTTCGCTACAATTGCCTGCCTGAAATAACTGTTTTTGAATTGGTTAACGCCTAATTCGTTTTACCTGAAATTACAATTACAATTTCGCCTTTTACACCGCTTTTTTCAAAATGCTGATGAAGTTCAGCCAGTGTACCTCTTACAGTTTCTTCATAAAACTTGGTCAACTCTCTCGACACGCTCGCCTGACGATCTTCGCCAAAAAACTCGGCAAACTGATGCAGGCTTTTTACCAATCGATAAGGAGATTCGTAAAATATCATCGTATGAGCGTATTCAGCCAATTCAATAAGTCGCGTTTGCCGTCCTTTTTTATGTGGCAAGAAACCTTCGAAATGAAACCGATCGCTAGGCAAACCTGAGTTTACCAGAGCAGGTACAAAAGCCGTTGAGCCAGGCAAACAATCAACCTCAATATCGTTTTTTATGCATTCTCTTACCAGAAGAAATCCGGGATCAGAAATTGAAGGGGTTCCGGCATCACTGATCAAGGCCATATTTTCTCCGTTTACCATTCTGTCTATTAATTGTTTAATGCTTTTGTGCTCATTGTGAATATGATAAGAGAGTAATTTATTCTCAATGCCAAAATGCTTAAGTAATTTTCCACTGGTTCGGGTATCTTCTGCCAATATCAGTTGCACTTCTTTTAATATCCTAATCGCCCTGAGCGTGATATCCTCAAGATTTCCTATGGGTGTAGGGATTATAAATAATTTCGACATCAATTTTGATTTTAAACAAAAGTAAGTTTTTTTTAGCGAACTTGTATTTTGCTTCGATTTGTGTATTTTTGACTTGTTTTATTCCAAAAAAAACACGCATGAATGCATCAAAAACCAATATAATTTCAAAATTACCCGGTGTGGAAACATCAATTTTTGCGGTAATGACAGGTTTATCCATAAAACATAATGCCATAAATTTAGCGCAGGGATTTCCCGATTTTCCGGTTTCAAAAGATTTAATTTCCATTATTCACAAAAAAATGCTGGAAGGCTACAATCAGTATGCCCCCATGCCCGGCGTAATGGCTTTAAGAGAAGAAATAGTTGCCAAAACATACAAAACACACGGATATTCTTACAATTCAGAAAATGAAGTGAGCATCACTGCAGGAGCAACACAGGCTATCTTTACATGCATTTCGGCATTTATACGACAGGAGGATGAAGTTATTATTTTTGAGCCGGCTTACGATTCTTACAGCCCATCTGTAAAACTAAACGGAGGAATTGTAAAATTTGTGAAACTCAAATTTCCCGATTATTCTATCGACTGGCATGAGGTAGCCCGAATGATAACCAGCCGGACTAAAATGATTATTATAAATTCTCCGCATAATCCGACGGGAAGCCTGTTGACAAACCACGATATTCAAGAATTGCAAAGAATTACAAAGAATACTGATATCATAGTTTTAAGCGATGAGGTTTATGAACATATCATTTTTGATGGATTTGAACATCAAAGCGTTTCCGCATTTCCTGAATTGGCAGAACGCAGCATTGTTGTTGGGAGTTTTGGAAAAACTTTTCACGCAACAGGTTGGAAAATAGGATTTGTACTTGCTCCGGAAAATTTAATGATTGAATTTAGAAAAGCGCATCAGTTCAATGTCTTTGCCGTAAATACACCCATTCAACATGCACTGGCTGAATATTTAAAAAATCCTGAAAACTATAGGCATTTAGGCGAATTCTACCAGCAAAAACGAGACTTTTTTGTTGAGCGACTCGCCGGTTCACGCTTTAAAATCATTCCATCATATGGTACTTATTTCCAATTGCTCGATTATTCAGCAATTTCCAATGAACCTGAAATGGATTTTGCTAAGCGCTTAATTCTTGAAAATGGCATTGGCGGCATTCCCGTTTCAGCCTTCTATACAAAAAAGGACGATAATAAAACCTTGAGATTTTGCTTTGCAAAAAGCGAAGAAACACTTGAAAAAGCAGCCCAAATATTATGCAAGATTTAAAAGTAAGCATTATCCAATCTGATTTGGTTTGGAAAGATGTTCAATCCAATTTGGCAAGTTTTGAATTTGATATTGATCAAATTAACGAAAATACGGATCTAATCGTTTTGCCCGAAATGTTTAATACAGGTTTTGTTGTAGATCCAGAAGACGTTGCTGAAGATATGAATGGCATTAGCCTGCAATGGCTCAAAAAACAGGCTCAAAAAAAACAAGCGGTTATTTGCAGCAGTTTAATTATTCAGGAAAACAAGAACTATTACAACCGTCTGATTTGGATGAATCCCAACGGAAGTTTTCAATTCTACAATAAAAGGCATTTATTTAGTTTGGGTGGCGAACATCATAAATTTACAGGCGGTGCAGAAAACTTGATTGTAGAATTAAAAGGCTGGAAAATTAAACTTCTGGTTTGTTATGATTTACGATTTCCGGTATGGGCAAAGAATAATTATATCAACGGGGTTTACGATTATGATATGCTGATTTATATTGCAAACTGGCCGGCTTCCAGGCGCGATCCGTGGATGAGTTTGCTAAAAGCCCGGGCTATAGAAAATCAGTCGTATGTTATTGGTGTTAACCGGATTGGAACAGACGGAACAGGATTAGCACATGCCGGCGATTCTAATATTTATGATGCAAAAGGGAAAAAACTGGTACAACATTTAGGTGATACAGAATTTGCGGAAACAGTTATGCTTTCAAAATCGGTTTTAGATAATTTTCGTGAAAAATTTACAGTAGGTTTGGATTGGGATAGATTCTCAATTGAAAAATAAGCGCCCTTCAAGCATTTTCTTCTTATCTTTGCTGCCGTAACAATCACTCGATTATGTCAACTCAAAAACCTTCTATTCCAAAAGGAACGCGCGACTTTTCGCCGACTGAAATGCTTAAAAGAAATTATATTTTTAATACCATAAAGAAGCATTTTGTCTGTTTTGGATTTCAGCCAATAGAAACTCCGGCAATGGAAAATCTCTCTACATTAATGGGGAAATATGGTGAGGAAGGTGATAAACTCTTGTTTAAAATCCTGAATTCGGGTGATTATTTAAGCAATGTATCCGAAGATGAGCTGAAAGTAAATAACAGTTCAAAACTAATTCAAAAAATAAGTGAAAAAGGATTGCGTTACGACTTAACGGTGCCTTTTGCCCGATTTGTAGTTCAACATCAAAACGAAATCAATTTTCCTTTTAAACGTTACCAGATTCAGCCGGTTTGGAGAGCCGACCGACCTCAAAAAGGCCGCTATCGAGAGTTTTTTCAATGCGATGCCGATGTAATTGGAACAAATTCGATGCTCAACGAACTTGAAATTGTTCAGTTAATTGATGCTGTATTTTCTGATTTAAAAGTAGATGTAGTTATTAAACTGAATAACCGAAAAATCCTAAGCGGAATTGCCGAAATTATTGGTCAGGCTGATAAAATTATCGACATAACAGTTGCTATGGACAAGCTTGATAAAATCGGCCTGGACAATGTTAACAAAGAATTAATCGAAAAAGGACTTCCGCAAGAAGCCATTGATAAGCTTCAGCCGATAATTCTTTTAAGTGGCGAAAGTCATGAAAAACTGTCTGCATTAAAAACCATTTTAGGAAAATCAGTGCTTGGATTAAAAGGTATTTCGGAAATGCAGGAAATTTTCAGCTATTTAAAAATGTTTAATCTGCCCAATAAAGTTGAGCTCGATTTAACTTTAGCCCGCGGTTTAAATTATTATACCGGAACTATTTTTGAGGTTAAAGCGGCTGATGTTCAAATTGGAAGTATTTGTGGTGGTGGACGTTACGACGATTTAACCGGTGTTTTTGGATTAAAAGATGTTTCAGGCGTGGGTATTTCATTTGGCGCCGACCGGATTTTTGATGTGCTAAACGAATTAGAGCTTTACCCAAAACAACAAACTGAAAATACAAAAGTGTTTTTTGTAAATTTTGGTAAAAAGGAGGAGTTATACTGTTTGCCAATTATTGAAAAACTTCGAAAATCGGGCATAAATACAGAGATTTACCCGGAAGCTGCCAAGATGAAAAAACAAATGAAATATGCTGATGCTAAAAATATTCCTTTTGTGGTAATGGCGGGTGAAGAGGAAATTCAAAATAAGGCATTGATGTTGAAAAACATGGAAAATGGTGATCAGCAATCGTTTAGCATTGAAAAATTGCTTGAATTTCTAACTGATTAATTTTTTATTTATCCTAAACAACTACTATCAGAAAATAATTCTTTTTACCTTTTTGAACGAGAATGTATTTTTGATTGAGTAAATCTTCGCTACTTACCAAAAAGTCATCGCTCACTTTGCTTTTGTTAATAGAAACTCCATTATCTTTCAGCATTCTTCTTGCCTCACCTTTGGAGTTGAAAATCCGGGTTTTATCTGCCAGAAAATCAACAATTCCTATTGTATTATATAATTCTGTTCCGTTAATTTCAAACTGAGGAACACCTTCAAAAACACTCAGTAAAGTGCGTTCGTCCAATTTACGCAAAGCTACGGTAGTCGAATTTCCAAATAAAATCTGGCTGGCTTCAACAGCAGATTCAAAATCCTCTTCTGAATGTACACGTATAGTTACATCTTTTGCCAACACTTTTTGAAGTTGTCTTAAATGAGGTTCATGATTATGCTGATTTACCAGATTTTCAATTTCATCTTTTGAGAAAAGTGTAAAAATTTTAATGTATTTCTCGGCATCGGCGTCAGAAGTGTTTAACCAAAACTGATAAAAAGTATAAGGCGAGGTTCTTTCAGCATCGAGCCAAACATTTCCGCTTTCGGTTTTTCCAAATTTTCCGCCATCTGCCTTGGTAATTAAAGGGCAAGTTAAAGCAAAGGCTTTGCCTCCCACTTTTCTTCGAATAAGTTCTGTACCGGTGGTTATATTTCCCCACTGATCTGCACCGCCCATTTGCAATTTGCAGTTCTTTTCGGTATATAAATGCAGAAAATCAGTTCCCTGAACAAGCTGATAGGTAAATTCAGTAAACGACATGCCATTTTTTGAATCTTCGCCGATACGTTTTTTAACCGAATCTTTGGAAATCATATAATTTACGGTAATATGCTTCCCGATGTCCCGGATAAAATTTAGAAAGGAGAATTCTTTCATCCAATCATAATTGTTTACAAGTTCGGCACCGTTTGGTTTATTCGGATCGAAATCAAGGAATTTTTTTAACTGCTTTTTAAGTCCTTCTTCGTTTTTTCTTAATTCTGCTTCATCCAGCAAATTGCGTTCTTCTGATTTACCTGACGGATCGCCAATCATACCGGTTGCTCCACCAACCAATGCAATGGGTTTATGGCCGGCAATCTGCAAATGTTTTAACATCATAACTCCCACTAAATGACCGATATGCAAAGAATCAGCAGTTGGATCAATGCCAACATAGGCAGAAATCATTTCCTGCTCCATTATTTCTTCTGTTCCGGGCATTATATCGTGTATCATGCCTCTCCAAGCTAGTTCTTTAACAAAATTCATTATTTAAGGGTTTTTATTAAGTGGGCAAAATTAAGAAATAAAAATTTGTTTGAAAGCCTTAATTCGAAATCAAAGGCTTGAAAAAGGAAGCAGTCAAATTTCGGAATGCATTGACCACGCTTTTTCCATACAGAAGCATTTAAAACGCTAAGTTTATAAATGCAGTTTTATTAAAATTTCTTTGAGGTAATTTTCAGATTCCCCGTCATTTTCAGCAGGCGCCCAAGGAGCAAAGTTTTTGTCAACAGCCACATTGTAAGGCCCGTCTTTTACTTCGTAAGCCACTGAACCGGATTCCAGGCTAATCAACGTGTGCCATGTGCGGGCCGGAATTTCTACCCCGTAATTGCCTTTTTTTGCATCCAATACTATATTATCGGCAATGTTTCCATTATCATCAAACTCAACAACAACTATTCTCCCGCGAAGTGCAAAAAAAGCCTCAACTTTATCAGGGTTTTCGTGCTTATGAGGTTGAATATAGGTACCAGGTTCCATCGCGTTTAACATACGCTGAAGCCTTGCTGCATCTTCTTTATGGAAATTATAATTCATCCTCATTCGTGCGCTTTTTTTAGCCTTCTGAGAAGTTTTTTCAATAAAATCTTCATCTATTTTTATCATGAATTCTGATGTAATGGTAATGTAAAAATAACTTTGGTTCCGATTCCGGTTTCACTTTCAATTTTAATTAATCCATTATGATATTGAATAAACTCCTTAATAAGAATTAAGCCTAAACCGCTTCCTTTTTCGTTTTCGGTTCCAGGATTAGAAAATCCACTATCTATCTTAAAAATTTTCTTTTGGTCGCTTTTTGAAATTCCAATTCCATTATCCTGCACTACGATTTCAATAAATTTTTGACCATTTTTTTCGTGCTCGTTTTGGGTAGAAATTTTAACGCGGCCATTTTTATGCGTAAATTTAAGTGCATTGCTGATTGTATTTCGAATAATGGTATTGGCCATATTCAAATCAGCATATAATTGGATGTTTTTGTCAATATTCTCTTCCGTATAGATATTTTTACTAAAGGCCGTTTCTTCAAACAGCATTAAATTTTCTATTACGATATCTTTCAGATTAATAGGTGTTGGTTCAAATTTTATGGTTCCTTGCTGGGCTTGCGCCCATTTCAATAAATTCTCTAATAAGCCGGATAATTTTTTGATATTCTCAAATATTATCTGATTAAATCGTTTTTTTTGAGTCTCATCAATGGTTTGAGGATGAAGTGCTAAAATTTCACTGAAGCCTATCAGGCTGTTAAATGGCCCGCGCAAGTCGTGCGCCAAAATTGAAAAAAAACGATCTTTTGTTGCATTGCTTTCTCTAAGTTCTTGTTCAGAAGATTTTAATGATTCTTCAAGTTTTCGCAATTCTGTAATATCCTGAACTACAGATTCTAAATAAATATCTTTGTTTGGGTTGATATGGTGTTTACCGGTAAATTTTATTAAAACCTGTTTACCGTCTTTCTTTTTCCAGAGTAATTCTCCCGTTGTTGGGTATTCTTTGGAAGCAAGCAAGTCAGAAATAACTTTTTTTCTTTGGCCGGGATCTACATAAACTTCTTCAATATTAACAGCCTGCAATTCCTGCAAAGTAGAATAACCTAAAATCTCTAATAGTTTTGGATTGGCCATGTGAATATTACCCTTGATGTCGTTGCTAATAATTCCAACATCTATTGTATTATAAATATGTTGGTATCGAGCCGCACTTTCTACCAAGGCCAACTGTTGCTTATCGATTTTGAGGTTTTTTACATAAATAAGATAAAAAAGACTAATAATTATAAATATTCCAATAACACCAAGAGTAATAAAAATATAAAATTCAGATTTATAATCCTTTGAAAAATGGTCGTGGCTATACGATATAACATAAGCAGCATGCTCTTTCTGCAAATTAAAAACAGGGACAAAACAAACCAAATAATCTGTTTTGCCAACCTTAATAAGTTGGCCAAACCTCTTGCCTTCATTAAGTTGCAGGTTCTCCTTTTTTGAAAGAATATGATCTATTGCTATTATCACTTCTTTGGTAAGATGTTCATTGGTGGTTCTTAAGTGAGAAAACCGATCCTCTTCTACCCAATCGTCTGAAAATGAGCAAGGAATATAGTGATCTTTTTTATCGTCAAACACTTTAAAATCAATAATCTCTTTTTTAAGTATAAAAGAATAAACATCTTTTGCTTGTTTATAAAGAATATTGCTTATTGCCCCAAAAGAAACACTTGTTTCAACGCTTCCAATATGCTCATTATTATAGCTTAGTGGGAAAACAAAGCGAAACCCATTGTAAACTCTTCCTTCTTCAAAAGCTTGAACCGGTCTTTTCTCAGAATTTGCAATTTTCACTGTTTCTCGGTATTCGGATAAATCATCGCCAAATTTATCCGGGCTATGAAATCTCAAAAAACTACGATTGTCGGGTAAATGGAAATGCAACTGCTTGATGGATTTAGTGCTGAGCT
>JAZDJM010000032.1:0-8168 GCA_043804305.1 Bacteroidota bacterium | reverse complement strand
TAAGCCGTGTTAATTTAAGTGATTCCTTTAGTAAGTCTTTTATGGATTGCTGCTTATTAATTTTATCAATGTAGTTGGGGTAAAGAGCCAGATTAATTAGCCCAAATAAATAAGGTATAATTGAAAACAAGAAGATTAGCTCGAGTTTTGGACTAAGTATCACAATTATAGCTGCTAATGCTGCCGAAACTGCAGAACCCATTTGCGAACATGCGCGCGTATTTCCATAATAATCGGTTTTATACTTTGTCCAATTGTTGTGTTCCAAATAAGAAAATATCATGGCTTTGTGTGTTCCCGATCTAAAGCTTTCGCCAAGCGAAAAGAGCAGCATTGCAAATGCAACCGGCAAAAATGAATCTGATAAATAAAACGCAAGAAATGAAACCAAATAAGCGATATACGAAAAAATTAAACTTTTCTTTCGTCCAAATGCATCGGCAAAAATTCCACTTGGTATTTCGGTTAAAACAAATCCGATTTCACGCACCGCATAAAGAAGTCCAATATCGATATAAGAAAATCCCTTAGAAAGAAAAAACAAAAGTAAAAACGGATCAAAAAAACGAAGGTTTTTTAAAAATCCATAGGCACAAAACTGATAAAATTGTTTGTTTTTTGCAGGTATCATTAAAAAAAGCAAAAATGAATCTGAATATTTCATTCAAATTCTTATTCAACGAAAATACTTAAATTAGCCAAAAGAAAACAAAAATGGACTGGAAAATATATACCAAAGGAGGCGATAAGGGCGAAACGGCATTGATAGGCGGTTCCAGAGTTCCAAAATACCACCAAAGAATTGAAGCTTATGGTACTATTGACGAATTAAAATCGTATCTTGGATTGATTCGCGATTTATCCGACAATACAAATATTCGTTCCTTATTATTCGAGATTCAGGATAGGTTGTTTACAGCCGAAAGCCTTATTGCCGCCGATTCGGAAGAATCGGCAAAAAATTTGCCCCAATTGTACGAGTCAGACATTGAACTGCTCGAAAAAAGCATCGACCAAATGAACGAAAATTTGCCCGAACTCAATAATTTCATTATGCCCGGCGGACATCCACTGGCTTCTCACGCCCATATTGCACGTACAATTTGCAGACGTGCCGAGCGCCAAACCATAAAGGCAGCCGCTGAAAATTATCATTTCGACCCATTGTGCATTAAATATTTAAACAGATTGTCTGATTTTTTGTTTGTCCTGGCAAGAAAATTCGCCTTCGATTTGGGCGGAAAAGAAATTATTTGGAAACCAAAAAAGAAGGATTAATTGTTAAAAAAATGTGAGGTACTCTCCGGAATATTTTTGTGTGTTCTTTTAAAGCGTTTTTTAATTTGATTTTGTGCTATTTGGTGCTTTAGCGGTTTGGTGGCAAATAATTATGCCCCGCGGATGCCAATTACCTAATCAATAAAAAATTTTTAGTCGACAATTTTAAAGTTAGATAAATGAAACATCCACGACTAAACAATCTTGACACACAGGAGGATGATTATAGTGGATGTTCCATATGACCATTAAAAAACAAATTATAGACAGATGAAACATCCACGACTAAACAATTTTGACACACAGGAGGATGATTATTGTGGATGTTCCATATGACCATTAAAAAACAAATTATAGACATATGAAAATAAATTCAAAAATAAAAATCCTGGCACTTGATGCCGATGACACTTTATGGAAAAACGAGCTTTATTATCGGGAAACAGAAAATAAATTTGCTGAATTATTGCAGCATTTTTCACCAATAAATGAAACGCTTGATTTACTTCTTGAAACAGAAAACAAAACAATATCATTATATGGATATGGAGTAAAAGGATTTGTGTTATCGATGATTGAAACAGCACTACTAATTACAACAAACAAAGCTGATTCTGCAATTATCGAAAAAATTATAGTCTTAGGTAAAGAGTTGATTAATAAACCTTTGATATTGTTTGATGGGGTAAAAGAGAGCCTTCATGAAATAAGAACTTTGGGTATAAAATTGGTTATGGCTACTAAAGGCGATTTATTAGATCAGGAACGAAAGCTGAGAAACTCAAGTTTATCTGCTTGTTTTCATCATATCGAAATCATGAGCAATAAAAATGAATCGGATTATCTAAAACTTCTAGAACGGCTCGATATTTCAGCAGATGAATTTATGATGGTGGGAAACTCTGTAAAATCAGATATTTTGCCTGTACTAAACATTGGAGCCTACGCCATTCATATCCCTTACCACATAAGCTGGGCTCACGAAGCTGTAGAAAACAATGCCAAAACTCATCAAAAGTTTTTGGAAATTAAAAACATTAAAGAATTAATTCCAATAATTATTGAAAACAAAAATGCTTTTGTTTATACCACATAAAAAACTATAAAACTGTCTGAATTTTTTCTACACCACTTACCCCTACGCTTATTTGATTTGTTTGGTGGAATTTCGTGATTTTGAGTCTTGGTGGTTAAACTTTTTATTGCCACCAATTCACTAAAACACTAAACAGCACCAAAATTATTAATGCAATATTATTTCGCCAAAAAGAATTAATAGTTTTCAGGAAATATACACATAAAAAGACCTCGAAAAGCCTAAATTAGGTTTAAAATTCTCAACTACTCCAATTCAAGCGCTTTTTGTAATTCGTCGGTCATTTCGAGATTGTGAAAAACATTCACCACATCATCGTCATCTTCGAAGGCATCAATTAATTTTAAAACTTTTTTAGCCGAATCTACATCCAGCTTCTCGGTGGTGTTAGGAATGCGTTGTAATTCAGCGGTTTCTGGTTCTATTTTCAGACTTTCAAGCTTTTTCATCATGCTTCCAAAATCTTCCATACTGGTGGTAATGGTTGCTATACCGTCTTCAATTTCAAAATCTTCAGCTCCGGCATCAATAATTTCAAGCTCCACTTCATCCATATTAATTGTACCAACCGGAAACGAAAAGATTCCTTTGCGGTCAAATATAAAGCTTAATGAGCCGTTTTTTCCCAAATTTCCTCCATATTTATTAAAAACCGCTCTCACATTGGCTACAGTTCTTTGTGTATTGTCGGTGGTACATTCAACAAAAACTGCAATTCCGTTAGGTGCATAGCCTTCATAAGTAAGTTCTGTATAATTTGCACTGTCTTTGTCATCGCCTTTTTTAATTGCACGCAAAATATTATCCTTTGGCATACTGGCATTTTTTGCCAACGAAATTGCCAAGCGCAAACGTGGATTACTATCGGAATCATTACCACCTTCTTTTACTGCAATGGTAATATCTTTCACTAATTTGCTAAATAACTTTGAGCGCTTGGCATCGGCAGCTCCTTTTTTTCTTTTAATGGTTGACCATTTACTATGACCTGACATACAAAATGAAATTTTTTAGAATGTTTTACGGCCGTAAAATTAAGAAAAATTCGAGCTTGTAACCACACTAAAAAAATCACGTCATAAAGGCAAATTAAAAAACATTGTCATGGAACCAAGAAAATTAAGAAGAAGTTATAAAGACTCTGTGATTGGAGGAGTTGCTGGAGGTCTAGGCGAATATTTTGCAACAGATCCTTTAATATTCAGAATTCTTTTTGTTGTTTTGCTCTTTACAGGAGGTGGAGGTTTTCTTATCTATATCTTAATGTGGATATTCATTCCCAAAAATCAACCCAAATTTGAGGATCATTTTAATGAGGCTGCTCCCGAAAAAGAGATTAAACCGATAAAAGTTAAATCAAATAACAGCAGCCTTATTGGCGGAAGTATTTTAATATTTATTGGCTTGTTTTTTCTTCTCGATAATTTTTGGCCTTGGCTCGATTTCTCAGATTTATGGCCTATTGCATTGGTAATTGCAGGATTGGCTATTGTAAAAATGAATTATAAGCCTAAAAAAAACGATACTGAGTCTGACGAATCACAACCATTTGTAGAACAATAAAGATATATATACTTCTCAGCCCGAAATTCGGGCTGTTGAAGTTCAATTGACAATTTAAAAATATTTGAAGATGAATAATAGAAGTGTTTTTTGGGGAGTAATTCTGGTAGTAATTGGCTCTCTGTTTATTTTTGATAATATTGGATGGTTGGATTTTAGCTTTAGAGCGCTATTCGACATGTGGCCTGCACTGTTAATTATTTGGGGAATTTCCATGCTGCCAATCAAAGGCAGTTTAAAAACAGTTTTGGCGATAATTACTGTTTTGCTTGCATTGTCGGTTAGTTTTACCCGCGATTATAGCGACCATTGGACAACCAAATTAAAACGCCACGTTAATATAAAAAATGTGGATTGGGACGATGAAAGTCATGATAAAAGCGATGACCAAGTCTATACTTATAATTTTAATGAAGATTATAACGAAACCATTACAACAGCAATTCTGCATATGGATATTGCCGCCGGAAAATTCAGAATTGAAGATAGCACATCTTTCTTGATTGACTTTGATGCGGAAAACAATATTGGAAGATACAATAAAGAAGTGATGAAAAATGGTTCAACCACTGAAATTTATGTACGTTTGGATGAGGGGAGAATAAAGTCGGGAACCAATAAAAACCGTGCATACATCAAACTTAATCCTATTCCGGTTTGGGAACTTAATCTTGATGTGGGCGCTGCCGATTTTTATTCCGACCTCAGAAATTATAAGGTCAGCAACATAAGCATTGATGGCGGAGCATCGGCTATAAAATTAAAAATTGGCAGTAAGCAAAACGAAACAAAAGTAAAAATTGAATCTGGAGCCTCTGCTGTAAAAATTTATATTCCGGAATTGGCCGGCTGCGAAGTAATTTCAGAGTCTTTCCTTTCTGATTTAGACCTGAATGGTTTTATTAAAGAAGGAAAAGTTTATAGAACTCCTAATTTCAACGACTCAAAACAAAAGATTTACATCAATCTTGAAGCAGCTATTTCTGCATTAAATGTTATTCGCGAATACTAGTTTATTACAAATCTCCTATTTTCATTAAAAAAGGCACTTTATTATAGAGTGCTTTTTTTTATCCGAAGCGACTAACATTTTGAAGCATTTCGAGATTTATTATTTTAATTCCTTTGCCATCGGTTTCGATAATATTGTCGTCTTTAAAATCTTTTAAGATTCGTATGGCACTTTCGTGCGACATGGCCGTAAGATCAGCTAAATCCTTACGTGAAAAATCAAGAACAAAATCAAAAGATCCATAAATGCGGTTGGCCAAACAAAGCAATATATCGGCCATTCGTCCATGCAGTTGCTTTTGCGTAAGGCTAAAAAAACGGTCGTAAGTCAGAATTTGCAATTCATGCCCCAATTTCATTAAATACCAGGCAAACTTAGCATTGTTTTGAGCAATTTGATTGATAATATGTAAATCGAAAAAACATACCTGAACCTCTTCCAAAGCAGCAACTGAAAAGTGAAACACATTATCCACAGTCATTGATGGCAATTCAAGGAATGTTTTGGGCGGATTAATACATAGAATTTGGGTTCGATTATCTTCTTCCAGATAGCTTTTTGTTAATCCGGATTGTACAAATAATAAATGTGTTGCAAATGAACCTTGTTTACAAATAACCTCGC
This sequence comes from Bacteroidota bacterium, assembly GCA_043804305.1. Classification (GTDB taxonomy): domain Bacteria; phylum Bacteroidota; class Bacteroidia; order Bacteroidales; family UBA12170; genus UBA12170. Next base: position 2,595 of record JAZDJM010000032.1, on the reverse strand, counting down.
CTTTATTAAATTTTAATTCTACCCGGTGAGAATTCAATAAATCCAACTCTTCGGTACTTAAAGATTTGTATGCAATATTTTCACAAAAACTATCAATAATATGTTTGGTTATTTGAGGTTTAGCCATAGCTATTTTACGGTGTCAGTTATAAAATAATCATTTTATTTACTGCCATAAATATATGAAAAATTTGAATAGTGGCCTATTCGTATTGATTGCCTCAAAATTTTACATTCATACAATAAATATTGTAGTTTTGCTTTTATAAAAACATTTATTATGTCTGCATATTTAGAATCAAATTATAAGAAAATTACAACTCACGTCCTGCAAGAGATGAAGTTAAGAGGAGAAAAAATTGCAATGCTTACTGCTTACGATTATTCTTTTGCCACCTTACTTGATTTGGCCGGTATTGACATTATCCTCGTTGGCGATTCAGCATCAAACGTAATGGCCGGTCATAAAACCACGCTCCCAATTACATTGGACCAAATGATTTATCATGCTTCTTCGGTAATGAGAGGCGTAGAACGGTCACTGGTGGTGGTTGATCTTCCTTTTGGAACTTATCAGGGAAATTCGAAAGCGGCCTTAAATTCCGCCATTCAAATTATGAAAGAATCGGGAGCCAATGCCATTAAAATTGAAGGTGGCCGAGAAATTCTCGAATCTGTAGACCGAATTCTTTCTGCCGGAATTCCGGTAATGGGTCATTTAGGATTAACGCCTCAGTCGATTCATAAATTTGGAACTTATGTTGTTCGCGCCAAAGAAGAAAGTGAAGCCAACCAATTGCGCGAAGATGCCAAATTATTAGCCAATGCGGGTTGTTTTGCTCTGGTGCTTGAAAAAATTCCGGCCAAACTTGCCGGTGAAGTTACAGAATCAATCAAAATTCCAACAATAGGCATAGGCGCCGGTCCTAATGTGGATGGCCAGGTGCTTGTTTTGCACGATATGCTTGGAATTACACAAAAATTCAGTCCTCGATTTTTAAGACGCTACCACAATTTAAGCGAAGAAATAAAGGGTTCGGTTAAAGCTTATATCAACGATGTGAAAACACTTGATTTTCCGAACGAAAGGGAACAATATTAATTAAATTATTAAAAATGAACCGATTAGCCTCCATCCTGCTATTAAGCCTGATTTCTGTTTCTGTTTTTGCTAAGAAAAAACCGGAATCGAATGTCTATCAATTTAAAATTCTTTATGAAGTACCTACTACAAAAGTGAAAGATCAATTTAGAACCGGAACTTGCTGGAGTTTTTCTGCACTGGCATTTTTCGAAACCGAATTATTAAGAATGGGAAAAGGCGAGTATGATCTGTCTGAAATGTATATGGTCCGTCAGGCATATTTGGAAAAAGCCGATCGTTTTGTCCGCTACCATGGAAAAACAAATTTTGGCAATGGCGGAATAATTCATGATGTTTTGTACACCATAAAAAATTACGGTCTTCTTCCGGAGACCGCTTATCCGGGACTTAATTATGATGAGAAAAAACATGTACATGCAGAAATGGATGCACTTTTATCTTCATATGTAAATACTGTTATTCAGAATAATAACAAAAAATTAAGCCCCGTATGGCTTAAGGGCTTTGAAGGAATTTTAGATGCCTATTTAGGCGACCTACCTCAGGAATTTGAGGTAGACGGAATTAACTATAATCCAAAAACCTATGCCAATGCTCTTGGAATTGATGTAAACGATTATGTGGTAATCGGTTCTTATACCCATCACCCTTTTTATGAGCAATTTATTATTGAAATTCCTGACAATTGGTTGCGAGGAACCATTTATAATTTACCGCTCGACGAATTTATGGCGGTAATTGACAAGGCATTAAAAAATGGGTATTCTGTAGGTTGGGGCGCCGATGTGAGTGAAAAAGGATTTTCATGGAAAAATGGAGTTGCCATTGTGCCCGATGAAGAAAAACCTGAGCTCGATAATTTGGAACAGGCAAAATGGGATAAAATGACTTCAGCCGAAAAAGAGGCCATGCTTTATAAATTTGATGAACCAATTAAAGAAAAAACAATAAATCAGGCACTTCGTCAAAAACAATTTGATAATTACCTGACCACCGACGACCATGGAATGTTAATAACTGGTATTGCCGAAGACCAAAACGGTAGTATTTATTATAAAGTTAAAAACTCGTGGAGTGAATCAGGAAATTCGTACAACGGTTTTTTCTTTGCCTCAAAAGCTTTTGTTGAGTTGAAAACCATTAGCATTTGGATTCATAAAAATGCACTTCCTGAAGTTATTAAAGCAAAACTAGCGATCGAGTAGATATATCTAAACGATTTCACTTTCTTAAATCCAAAACAATCCTTTGATTTTTGCTGTTTTTATTTTGACAGCTTTCTGAGTCATTTCTGGTCTTTGCTAAAACTTAATTTTGAGAAAATTCATTTGTTTGCTTCTTCTTAAAAATGAAATAATCAAGGTATTTCGGGAATGCCTACATATTCAACAAAATACAAAAAAAACATTTTTAAATTTCCCAATCTATCGTACATTTGCAGCTTATTTAAATTATAGATAAAATCACTATGGCTGCAATAGGACAGATTA
>JAZDJM010000031.1:0-3895 GCA_043804305.1 Bacteroidota bacterium | reverse complement strand
TAAATGTCCGCAAGGAACGTTCCGGCAATAATATAAACAAACCGCATATTTATGATTTGGAAAATTTTGATATAACCTATTCCTATTCCGAAATTTTTCATCGAAATATTGATGTGGAATATCATCTAAAAAAAGCTTACAGAGGGGGTTTAGGTTATAACCTGAATTTTAATCCAAAGCCCATCGAACCCTTTAAAAATACTGAGCGTTTGAACGGCCCAAACTGGCGATTCATCCGCGACTTTAATTTCTATTTAAAACCACGCCTTTTTACTTTCCGAACAGATATTAACCGTGAATACGAAGATAAAAAACTGAGAAATAAAAGTGTTGGCGATATTCCGATTCGTTGGACATGGAGCAAACGTTTTGACTGGAACAGAAGCTATAATCTGAGATATGATCTTTCAAAAAGCCTGAAACTGGATTATATGGCCAAAGCCAGTGCGTTTATTTCAGAACCGGAAGGCAGAATTGACCGGAGTGATGATCAGTTTATGGTTGAGTACCGTGATCATGTGCTTAACAGCATATATAGCGGTGGTAAAATGAATCAATATGATCAAAGCGCAGGACTGAATTACACCATTCCAATCAATAAAATCCCTTTATTCAACTGGGTAAATGCAACAGCACGCTATCAAGGTGAGTACCACTGGTCGGCATCTCCTTTAAGTTTGCAGGAGCGATTTGGAAACAGTATCGAAAATTCAAGTTCTGTCCAATTAAACGGAAATTTCAGAATCAGTAATCTATACTCCAAAATACCATACTTAAAGAAAATTAGCACTCCACAGCCTCCACCGGGCAGAAGGCCTTCAACAACAAATCAAACTACTGAAATTAAAAAACAAGATGATTTAGGCCGAAAAATTTTAAATGAAAGCCTGAAATTTTTAATGATGTGGAAAGATGCCTCAATTACGTATTCTGAAAATAAAGGGAATTATTTGCCGGGCTTTATTCCTGAACCCGATTTATTGGGCGTTAACTGGACAAAAATGGCACCGGGATTAGGTTATGTATTCGGACTAGAAAATGATATTCGTTATCAGGCAGGGATAAATGGATGGTTATCAAAAGATTCGGCTCAAAATCAGTTAAGCATGAATAAGTATAGCACCGACCTGAATATCAGAGCCACGCTTGAACCGATTAAAGATTTGCGAATTGAATTAAATGCAACACGAACCTCAAGTTCATCATCCGAAGATTATTATAAATGGTCGGATATTGATGGAAGCTTTAATTCATATGCTGCTATGGAAAGAGGTAGTTTCAGCATGTCTTTTTTAACTCTGGGAACAGCATTTAAAAAGATAAATAATGACAACAGCTCTGAACCTTATAACAATATGAGGGCTTATAGATTAATTGTGGCTGAAAGATTGGCGCATGAAAATCCGAATTGGGTAGGAGCATATAATGATACAACAGGATTTCCGGTAGGTTATGGCTCAACATCGCAGGATGTAATTCACGGGGCATTTTTGGCTGCTTATACCGGTCAATCTGTGCAAAAAATTAAATTGGGCTATTTCCCTAGAATTCCTTTGCCAAACTGGCGCTTTACTTACAAAGGGCTATCGAATATTGAGTTTTTAAAGAAATGGTTTAGAAATATTACTATCTCACATGCTTATCGTTCTTCCTATAATATCGGATCATTCACCTCAAATCTTCAGTATCAGGAAACAAACGGTTATACATCGGCTTTAAATTCAAACTATGATTTCAATTCAAAATACGATATCAATTTACTTTCCATTTCAGAACAATTCAGCCCGCTTATTAGCTTAAACGCAACATTAAACAACAGTATGCTGGCAAATCTTGAAATAAAGCGATCGCGAAATCTGGCGCTGAGTTTTGTCAATAATCAACTTACTGAGGTAATCAGTCAGGAATATGTTATAGGCTTGGGTTACCGTTTAAAAGGATTAAAAATATACGTTGCAAGTTCGAGCAGCAGCAGTGGCAGAAAGCAGCTCAATAGCGATTTGAATTTGAAACTCGATTTTTCTTTACGCGATAACCGGACTATTTTGCGGAGAATAGATCAAAATATTGATCAGGTTTCTTCAGGCCAGAAAGTAATGTCGCTTAATTTTTCGGCAGATTATATGATGAGCCAGCGAATGACTATGCGTTTCTACTTCGATCAGGTAATCAATAATCCGTATATGGCTAACCAGTATAGAAATTCTACCACCAATGGAGGAATAAGTATGCGGTTTACTTTAGCACAATAAAGCTAGAATTCTAGTCTTTGATTTGGGGAATTAAGTTTAAATTTTTTCCGAAAAATCCAGACCACAAAATAAACGATTGGAGTATCAAGAAGCGCAACTAAAATCTTGAAGAGAAAACCGTTAATAAGTAAGTCAGAAAACCGTTTCCATTCAATAACTTCAAAAAAACACAGAATTAGTAGTATTAAAAATGTATCTATAAACTGCGAAGCAAAAGTAGAACCATTATTTCTTAACCATAAATGCTTGCCCTCAGTTAATTTCTTCAAAAATGAAACAATTGAACATCAATTAGTTGTGCCGTTAAATAAGCAGCCATTGATGCTCCTACGGCTATAAAAGTAAATCCAAAAACTTGTGAAAAAACCTGATCATTTATTGGTGACCAATGCGTTGCCGGAGCAAAATCTGCAAGCATTACTATCCCAAGTGTAAATATGCTGGCTACAAAACCGACTAAAACAACCTGGTTCGCTCTTTTCCGTCCGTATATTTCTGAAATAATATCGGTAGCAATAAAGGTAATTGGATAGGGTAGTATGCCAACAGAAAGTTCAAAAGTATACCATCCAAAAGGCGACCACGTAAAGAATTTTTGAAAAATTAGATTACTAGCCACCAGCGAAGCTAAAAAAATAGCCATTAAAGTAAAAAAGGCCATTTCGGCCTGAAATTTCATCTTTGAATCCATAATACAAAGATAAAATTTTTGATTTGCTAATGTGAAAATGTGAAAAATTCCGAGTTAATAATTAGTTAATTATAAGCCCATTATCTCAATAACTCATTTGCACATCATCACATTAACCTACTTTCGTTTTTTCTTCTTAGACTTTGGAAGTTCTTTTTCCATCAATGATTTCCAATCGGCGGGATTTTCTTCAGCCAATTCTCTGGTTTCAATATAATCGTGATGTCTAAGCACATTTACATACACCGGTTTCCCGATATAATTCTCAATAGATTTTAATAAAGGTTTTTCTTCTTCAGCGCAAAAGGAAATGGCAAAACCGCGATGATCACCGCGTCCGGTGCGGCCAACACGGTGAACATAATTTTCTGCCTGCTCCGGCAAATCGTAGTTAACCACGAATTCAACCCGGTCAACATCAATGCCACGTGCACTCACATCAGTAGCGACCAATACTTTGGTTTTTCCATTCTTAAAATCAGACATAACGGTATTTCTGTCTTTCTGATCTTTATCGCCATGAATAGTAGCAGCATTTATTTCGGCGCGCTCCATGGCTTTTGCCACTCTTTCGGCACGAATTTTTGTCCGTACAAAAACTAATATTTTGGCTTCGGGATTTTCTTTGATTAAGCGCTCAAGGAAAAACCGTTTGTCATCCATTTCTACAAAAGCAACTTTGTGGTTAACATTTTTTGAAACCGGATCTTCGGGAGCAATTTGAATTCGAAAAGGTTTATCAACCAACGAATACGCTAATTTTTTTATTTCTTTATCAATGGTTGCCGAAAAGAAAAGGGTTTGTCTTTTTTTGGGTAAGTGCCTGATTAGTCTTAGTCCAATATCATATGTTCTTGTTCCAGATACGACTATGTTGCTAAACTGGGAAAGAAAATCTTCAAAGTCTACGTCCCAGATCCAGGAAACATCACGACCATCAGGTATTCTGTCG
>JAZDJM010000030.1:0-9199 GCA_043804305.1 Bacteroidota bacterium | reverse complement strand
AGATTAAAACCAAGTCCGAAATGCATATCATTTCGGACTTTTTATATTTCACTAAGTTAAGATTTGTATTTTTGCCAAAATTTAAATCATGTATTCCAAAGAAGAATCTAAAATTATAAAGAAACGTTTTTGGGAAAGTTTTGATGAGTATACCAAGTCGAAAAAGCGAAAATTGCGTAAACGACAAAAATGGATACTTCAAAATACAGGAATTAAAGATTTTAATCTGAAATTCGACATCAGTAATAAATCTGTTCAGGTAGGAATCGAAATAGCATCAAAAGGCCTGCAAAGACAGATTAAATACTTTGAAAAAATGCAAAGTCTAAAATCTTTACTGGATAATGAGTTTGATAATCAATTAATCTGGAATGATCATTTTCTTTTGGATACAGGCAAAGAAGTTATAAGGATATATATTGAAAAAACAGAAGTAAATCCTTTGGATGAAAAACCATGGAATCAGATTTTTGAGTTTTTCTTTACCCAAATGAATAAACTGGAAGTCTGGTTTTTTGAATATCGGGATATTATAAAAATGAATGAAGAAGAAATTTTTAGTGACACTTAAAAACATATCAAATGAATAGTCTGGAACAATTAAAACAATACACAAAAGTTGTAGCCGATACCGGCGATTTTGAATCGATTAAGCAATTTAAACCCATCGATTCCACAACAAATCCATCGCTAATCTATCTTTCGGCTCAAGACGAAAAATACGATTATTTAATTGGCGATGCAGTTTCGTATGCACAAGCCCGGTCAAAGAACAAAGCAGAGCAATTGAGTTACTGCCTAGACCGATTGGCAGTAAATTTCGGGCTTGAAATTCTAAAAGTTGTTCCGGGCAGAGTTTCTACAGAAGTGGATGCAAGGCTATCTTTTGATGCAAAAGCAAGTATTGAAAAAGCAAGGTTCCTGATTAGGCTTTATGAATCTTCAGGCATTAGCCGCGACCGTATTTTAATAAAAATTGCAGCTACCTGGGAAGGGATTCGGGCAGCTGAAATTCTTGAAAAAGAAGGCATAAAAACCAATTTAACGCTTATTTTCAACAAAGTACAAGCCATTGCCTGCGCCGAAGCAGGAGTTCAGCTTATTTCTCCATTTGTAGGCAGAATACTCGATTGGCATAAAAAAGACAGAAATGTTAATCATATTCCTGCCACTGAAGATCCCGGCGTTATATCTGTAAGTGAGATTTATAATTATTTCAAGAAATTTGACTATAATACTGAAATAATGGGCGCAAGTTTTCGCAATGCCGAAGAAATTATCGAATTGGCCGGCTGCGATTTATTAACTATTTCGCCAAATCTTTTAGCAGAACTTGAAAATTCAAAAGGTAAAGTCGAGCCAAAACTCAATGTGGATAATGCCAAAAATCAAAGCATTGAAAAAATTAGCCTGGATGAAAAAACCTTTCGCTGGCTAATGAACGAAGATGCAATGGCCACTGAAAAATTGGCGGAAGGTATTCGGAAATTTAGCGCCGATTTGGTAAAACTTGAACTATTAATCGCAACAAAACTTTAAAATGCAAATCGATATTTTGAGCATATTCCCCGAAATGTTTGAAGGCCCTTTTAGCCATTCAATTATCAAGCGTGCTCAAGAAAAAGGTTTGGCTCAAATCAATATTTACGACATTCGCTCCTATTCCACCAACAAACACAAACGCGTTGATGATTATCCTTATGGCGGCGGTTCGGGAATGGTGATGATGGCCGAACCAATAGTTGCTGCAATAGAAGATCTAAAATCGAAAACAAATTACGAGGCCATTGTGTTCTTAACTCCCGATGGTGAATTGTTCAACCAAAAAGTGGCGAACCGTTTTTCATCTTTTCAAAATATTTTGCTTTTGTGCGGCCATTATAAAGGTATCGACGAACGCATTCGCGAAAAATACATCACTCACGAAATCAGTGTTGGTGATTATGTTTTATCGGGTGGCGAATTGGCGGCTATGATAATTACCGACGCATTAATAAGACTGATTCCGGGTGTTTTAGGCGATGAAACTTCTGCCCTTTCAGATTCTTTTCAAGACGGTTTGCTTTCGCCTCCGGTATATACACGGCCCTTTGAATTTAAAGGTATGAAAGTGCCGGATATTTTGCTTTCGGGAAACGAAAAAAACATTGCAGAATGGAAATTTCAGAAAGCATTGGAAAGAACAAAATTGCGCCGGCCAGATTTACTTGAAGAGAATTAGCGGGTGTAATCTTAACGGTGTTAAAGAATAAGTTTAACTGTAATAAACTATATATCAATTTATTAATTTAAGTCCTAATTAAGAAAAAGATAAAACAGCAAAAAGGTTTAAATTAATTTCGTAAAATTCTTGCACAGAATGAATTAATACCCGTATATTTGCACTCCTTTTTAGAAATAGATAAAACAGAATATAATGAGTAAGTCAGAACTTATAAAATACGTTGAGGATACTATCGAAATGAAGAAGTTTCCTGAATTCAAAGCCGGAGATACCATCACTGTAAAGTACAAAATTAAAGAAGGTGGTAAAGAACGTATTCAGAATTTTCAAGGTGTTGTTATTCAACGTTCGGGCGAAGGTACAACTGAAACTTTCACAGTTCGCAAAATTTCAAATAACGTTGGTGTTGAAAGAATTTTTCCATTTGCATCGCCAAATATTGATGAAATTGAACTCAACCGTCGTGGTGTTGTTCGCAGAGCGCGTATCTTCTACCTTAGAGGATTAAAAGGTAAAAAAGCACGTATTAAAGAAAAAAGAGTTTAATCTTTTTTCGGCAAAATTTAAAAACTTCGAGACTTCGAGGTTTTTTTTTACTTTAGTTTTTTCGAATTATAAAAAATACATTCACATGAGTTCAGATAATTTAGCAGAATCAAAAAATGTTATCGAAATGATAACTGTAGCTCATGAATTTTGTTTATTCGTTGAGAGAATTGAATCTTATCCAAAAGAAGAAGTGCTTGTTTATTTTCAAAAAATAATCCCGCTCCTCTATTTAAAGGGAACTTTATTGCCCCATATAGAAGTTAGCGACGATATCTATTTAGAACGATTTGTTACTGCCGAAACCTGGGAAATCGTTTTTAATGATATTAGAAACAAGCTTAAGCCCAATGACGAATACTGGATAACCGAAAATATTGATGATACAGAAGCCGTTAAAGCCAGTATAGCCGATAATTTAACTGATGTTTATCAAGACTTAAAAGATTTCGTAATTCTTTATTCAAAAAACACACATACCGCCCGCGAGATTGCGGTTGTTGAATGTAAAAATTATTTCGAAATCCATTGGGGCAAAAGACTTTTGAGTGCTTTGCGGGCCATTCACCTGATTTTACATAAAAACCAAAGCTGATTTTGTTTTTTGTTATCCCAATTATTGGGTATTTTAAGCTTATTTTCATTACCATCCGCCCGCATTCATCTACTTTTGCTATAAAATATCGAGGATGAAATCTCTTTTCGATCTCTTGCAAGGCGAAACCGGAATAATTATTAAAGTTAAGGGACGTGGTGCGTTTAGAAAACGCATTATCGAGATGGGCTTTGTTGTGGATCAAAAAGTGAAAGTAATTAAAAAAGCTCCCCTTCAGGATCCTGTTGAATATCAAATTATGGGCTACGATATCTCATTGCGCGCTCAGGAAGCCAAAATGATTGATGTAGTATGCGAAAAGGACTTTTGTCGGGCAAAAAAGAATAATTATCAAGGCACATTCGACGAAGGCCGGCCAAAAAGAGGAAGAGCTCTAAAAAGCAAAACCATCAATGTTGCTCTCGTAGGAAATCCAAATAGCGGAAAAACCAGCCTCTTTAACTATGCTTCAGGTTCAACAGAACGCGTTGGGAACTATACCGGAGTTACTGTTTCAGCAAAAAGTGCGCGTTTATTTCAAAGTGGTTATCTGTTCAATATAGTAGATTTGCCCGGCACTTATTCCATCACCCATTATACTCCTGAAGAACTTTATGTGCGGAATTACATTTTTGAAACAACTCCTGATGTTGTTATTAACGTAGTAGACAGCTCAAACCTCGAACGTAACCTCTACCTGACCACCCAACTTATCGATATGGATATAAAGGTAGTGATAGCTCTAAACATGTGGGACGAATTACAAAAAAAAGGTGATTCTTTTGACTATGTTAGTTTAGGTAAAATGATTGGTATTCCAATGGTACCAACCATTGGAAAGCGCGGACACGGAATTAAAGAGCTTTTTGACACCATCATCGATGTGTATGAAGACAAAAACACTTCGGTGAGACATATCCACATTAATTATGGAAAATATTTAGAGGAGGCAATAAGTCTGATTCAATCCGAAATCAAAAGGAAAGAAAATTACAACTTAACAGATTTAATCTCCTCGCGGTTTTTGGCTATCAAACTAATTGAAAACGATAAAACGGCAAAATCGAGGATTGAAAACTGTTTCAACGCTGAAAAAATAAAGCATAGCACTAAAAAAGCACAGCAAAGCCTTAGAAAAACTTTTTCCGATGATCCTGAATCTTTAATTGCTGATGCAAAATATGCCTTTATAGCGGGGGCTTTAAAAGAAACACTAAGACCCGGACTTCCAAAAAAATGGGAAAATGTGCAGATTATTGATGCTTTTCTAACCAATAAAATATTTGCTTTTCCAATCTTTTTAGCATTCATGTGGTTAATGTTCTACACAACATTTAATTTAGGCGAATATCCAATGAATTGGATTGACTCAGGCGTAGCTTATTTAAGTGATTTTATTGCCGGAAATATGCAAGTAGGAATGCTAAAAGACCTGCTTATTGATGGAATTATTGGAGGTGTTGGTGGTGTAATCGTTTTTCTGCCAAATATTCTAATCCTTTTCTTTTTTATCAGTTTAATGGAAGATACAGGTTATATGGCCAGAGTAGCTTTTATTATGGATAAACTGATGCATAAAATAGGATTGCACGGCAGGTCGTTTATTCCATTGCTTATGGGCTTTGGTTGCAATGTTCCTGCAATCATGTCTACACGTACAATCGAAAATCATAACGACAGATTGCTTACCATGTTGATAAACCCTTTTATGTCGTGTTCGGCAAGACTTCCGGTTTATATTTTGATTGTGGGAGCTATTTTTCCGGCCAATGCAGGTACAGTTTTATTTAGTATTTATGCATTTGGAATATTAATGGCCGTTTTAGTTGCCATTTTATTTAAAAATACTTTGTTTAAAACCAAAGATTCTCCATTTGTTATGGAGCTTCCACCCTATCGTATGCCTACATTAAGAAATACTACAAAACATATGTGGTTTAAGGCAAAGCAGTATTTGCATAAAATGGGAGGAATTATATTGGTTGCTTCTATCATTATTTGGGCTGCCGGTTATTTTCCGCGAAATGTTGCATTTAGTAAAAATTACGATAAGCTCATTCAGGAAAAAAAGGAAATGTATGTAAGCCAAAATCTCAACGCTAAAGATTTAATACCTTATTCAGCAGATTATACAGAACAGCAAAACGAAATTCATAAATTGGAAATTGCCAAAGAAAGTGAGCGCCAAGCCAATAGTTATATTGGTCAGCTCGGCAAATTTATTGAACCTGTTATTGCACCTTTGGGATTTGACTGGAAAATGGGTGTAAGCATAATTGCAGGTGCCGCAGCAAAAGAAATTGTTGTTAGTACAATTGGAGTTTTATATCAGACAGATTCTGAAACCGAAGCCGAAGTATTAACTTCCCGTTTGCGAAATGCCAGATATGAAAATGGTGCGCGAAAAGGTGAACTAATATTTACCCCTCTTGTTGCAATTTCGTTTTTAATATTTGTTTTGATCTATTTTCCATGCATTGCGGTAGTAGCTGCAGTTAAAAGAGAATCGGGAAGTTGGAAATGGGCTGTGTTTTTAGTGGTTTACTCCACGGTTTTAGCCTGGGTTTTATCATTTCTGGTTTTTCAGTTTGGAAATTTAATTTTATAAAAAATGGTACAAGAACTAATCGTATATTTTATTCTTCTGCTAACAGCAGTTCATTTGATCTATAAAACAATTTTATTTTTCAAACCATCCGGAAATAACACAAATTGCTCAAGTTGCGCTGTAGGTTCATGCAGTAATTGTTCCTTAAAATTTGATTTTAAGTCGATTAAACCCGATTTTGACGATTCAATTAACAGGAAAAAATAATAAAATCCGGGAAAATACCATTCGAATAAAGATATTTGCTCAGATTTTATTCCATTAACTAAAATCTATTTCCTTTTTTCTATATCTTTACCCCTATAAATCTTTATGCCATGATTGATAAAGCTATTTTTACTTCAAATTACGAGATTTTTGATAAGGAGATTGTTAAAGAGATTATAAGTATATACATTACTGAATATCCGGATCGAATGTCTAAACTTGAGGATGTGATAAAAGCCGGCAATAGTGACCAAATTTATAAAATTGCGCATAGCCTAAAAGGAGTTACTGCCAATTTTTTCGATAAAGAATCAGAAGATTTAGCCAGAACTATCGAAGATAAAGGCCGTATTAATGATTTAAGCGGATTAGAAGACCTCTTTATCAAGTTAAAAACCTCAACCGATCGTTTAATCGTTGAACTGAAAGAGTTAATTAAGGAATATTCTTAAACCTTATTTTCCCGTTTCTAAGTGGTTATTTGCTGTTTTCTATAGAATACTAAAAAAAATGCTGCTCCCGGAATTTTGAATAAACAAGAAACAGCAAGTCAGTAAATTAGATTTATTTTAGAACTTCTTTAATTTTATTTTCCAGTTCTTCAGCAAGCTCCGGATTATCAATTAATAGTGCTTTAACAGCATCTCTTCCCTGCCCTAATTTTGTATCGCCATAGCTAAACCAACTACCTGCTTTTTTAATAATGTCGAATTCAACGCCCAAATCAACAATTTCGCCTGTTTTTGAAATTCCTTCACCGAATAAAATTTCAAATTCGGTTTGACGAAATGGTGGAGCAACCTTATTTTTAACTACTTTAACTCGAACACGTGTTCCTATCACATTTTCTTTATCTTTTATGGTCGATATTTTACGAATATCCAAACGAACGCTGGCATAAAACTTTAATGCATTACCACCGGTTGTAGTTTCCGGATTTCCAAACATTACACCAATTTTTTCACGCAACTGGTTTATAAATACACAAGTGGCTCCCGTTTTGCTTATAGTTCCTGTAAGTTTTCTTAATGCTTGCGACATTAATCTGGCCTGGAGACCCATTTTTGAATCGCCCATTTCACCTTCAATTTCGCTTCGTGGAGTTAGGGCAGCTACCGAATCGATAACGATAATATCAATAGCACCTGAACGAATCAGATTATCAGCAATTTCAAGGGCTTGTTCACCATTATCGGGCTGCGAAATCAATAAGTTCTCTATATCAACTCCCAGTTTGGCGGCATAAAAGCGGTCGAAAGCGTGCTCTGCATCAATAAACGCAGCAATTCCTCCTGCTTTTTGAGCCTCAGCAATGGCATGTATGGCTAAAGTTGTTTTACCTGAAGATTCAGGGCCATATATTTCTACAACGCGCCCTCTTGGCAAACCACCAATGCCTAAAGCAGTATCCAAACCTAAGGATCCTGTTGAAATTGCAGCAATGCTTTCGACGGCAGAATCGCCCATTTTCATTACTGCGCCTTTGCCGTACGACTTTTCAATCTTATCTAAGGTTAACTGAAGCGCTTTAAGTTTTTCAGTTTTTATATCTTGTTGATTGTCTGTTTTTGCCATAATTTATTCGTTTTTATCTTTTAATGCCTCCAATAATTGTTCAGTTGCGGCATTGGTTTTTACTTTATCTATTATTAATTCAATTTTCCCATTTTTGTCAATTACAAATGTCTTGCGAAATATGCCTTCGTATTCTTTACCGTATAACTTTTTTAATCCCCAACAACCGTAGGCTTTAATTATCTCACGATTTTCATCAGCAAGCAATGGAAATGAAATACCATTATTCTCGGCAAATTTTTTTTGGCGTTTAATGCTGTCTGCACTCACACCAACTACTGCAAATCCTTTACCAAGAAGACTTTTGTAGTTATCTCTAAAATTGCATGTTTCTGCCGTACATCCGGGAGTACTCGCCTTTGGATAAAAATATAGAATCAGTCTTTTTCCTGAAAAACTATTTAAATCCCATATCTTCTCATTTTGATCAGTTCCCTTGAAATAGGGAGCAATTTGGCCAATTTTAAGTGTATTCATATCCAAATCGGTATAATTCGCATTACATTCACAAAAATACAGAAAAAGTAATTTCATTTCTATATCGCCCGATAAATGTATTAACAAAAAATGAAACCTGAGCTTTTCTCATCTAATAAATAAATTTAAAAATAGGGCACTGAAATCAATTGCTTTTTTAAAAATTTATTTATCTTTGTTCGGTTTTTAACGAACAATATGAAAATTAAAGACGTTACAAGTCTTGAACAACAAAAAGCAGCAAGATATGCAAAAGCGATGGGACATCCAGTGCGAATGTACGTTTTGGAATTGCTCTCAAAACAAGCTTGTTGCTACAGCGGGGACTTAAGTGAGGAACTTCCCATTGCAAAATCCACTTTATCTCAACACCTTAAAGAATTGAGAGATTCAGGTTTAATACAGGGAGAAATTGAGGCGCCAAGAATTAAATATTGTATAAATAAAGAAAATTGGAAAGAAGCTCAGCTATTATTTAAACGTCTATTAAACATTTAAAAAATTTACAATTCCTGTTCGTTGTTTTGCGATTGACGAACTGATGGAATTACAATTAAATAAATAAACACATTTAAATTTTAAAAAAACAAAACCTGCAATATGGATATAAAAGTGTTAGGCACTGGATGTGCAAAATGTAAAGCCCTCGAAAAAGCAACCAAAGAAGCCGTGGAAAAAACAGGTGTAAACGCAACGGTTACTAAAGTTGAAGACATTGTCGAAATAATGCAATACGGTATAATGTCAACACCTGCATTGGCTATTGATGGCAGAGTGATAATTAAAGGTCGGGTGCCTAGCATTGAAGAATTACAACAAATACTAACGAATCATTAAAAACACAAAAATCATGAAAAAATTATTTAGTCTGTCTAGTTTGGTCTTTATGGCTATGGTTTTCTTTTCATTTTCGTCTACATCAGAAAATACAACCGAGGTAAACCTGAATTTTTTGCAAGATGTCCTA
>JAZDJM010000029.1:0-8881 GCA_043804305.1 Bacteroidota bacterium | reverse complement strand
CCGGAAGCAACCGGTTATGGTACAGTATATTTTGCCAAGGAAATGCTTGCTACAAGAAATCAAACGTTTAAGGGAAAAATAGTTGCTGTCAGTGGTTCAGGAAATGTATCGCAATATGCTATTGAAAAAGTAAACGAATTGGGCGAAAAAGTAGTAACTGCTTCAGATTCATCAGGTTTTATTTATGATCCCAACGGCATAGACAATAAAAAGCTGGCTTACCTTATGGAACTAAAAAATATAAAACGTGGCCGGATTAAAGAATATGCCGATAAATATGGTGTTCAATATTTTGAAAATGAACGTCCCTGGGGAATAAAAGTGGATGTTGCCCTGCCATGCGCTACCCAGAATGAGGTCAACGAAGAAGAAGCTCAGTTATTGATCAAAAATGGCTGTTATTGCATTTCGGAAGGTGCAAATATGCCATCTACACCTGAAGCCATTAAAATTTATATTGACAACAAGATTTTATATGGTCCCGGAAAGGCTGCAAATGCAGGAGGAGTTTCGGTATCAGGATTAGAAATGTCGCAAAACTCGATGCGTTATTCATGGACACGCGAAGAGGTGGATACAAAACTTCATTCAATCATGGTAAATATTCATGAAAACTGTGTGAAATGGGGAAAAGAAGGCGACTTTATTAATTATGTTAACGGAGCAAATATTGCCGGCTTTGTTAAAGTGGCTGATGCTATGTTAGCTCAGGGTTTGGTCTAGGTTTAACTTAATCATTTTAAAAGGGAGCTTAGGTTCCCTTTTTTTATTGAAAACAATTGCCTGCTTAAGATTTTTTCATAAGTTTGAATCTAATTCAATCTTTACGTGATGAATAGTGCATGTTCGCAAAATGAAAACGGAAGAAAAAATAAACATGCAAATTCGACCGCAGCTTAATTTAAATTTATATCCAATGAAACTTTCATGCTACAGGAATATAATTTGTGGAGGGTAGCACAAAAGGACATGAATAAAAAATTAAAACAAAAGTCTCGCTCATGAAAGTTCCACGAGACCAATTAATTAACAAATATTTATACTCATGAAAAAAGTACTTTATTTTCTTCTTGCTTTTCTAGTGGCTTTTGTGGTTTTCTATTTTTGGGGAAGCTCAAACAATTGGAATTCCGACAAATACAATCAAATAATTTCTTTTAATCAGAACGATTTTTCCGACTCTGATACTTTAAGCGTTATGACTTATAATATCGGTTGGTTATCGGGAATGACCAATAATTTGCCTGTTCACCGGGAAGATTCGCTCTATGCCGCTAATTTAAAAGAAGGCATAGCCGTTTTGTCTACGTTTACGCCGGATATTATTGGTTTTCAGGAAATTGATATCTATGCAAAACGATCTTTTTTCTACAATCAGCCCGATAGTCTGGCCAAATATTTAAACTACAGAAATGGCGCATTGGCTGTAAACTGGGATAAAAAGTACGTTCCTTTCCCTTATTGGCCTCTGAAATATCATTTTAAGAAATTGATTTCGGCACAATATGTTTTAGCTAATCTTGAAATTCTGTCAAACGAATTTATTATTCTTCCAAAACCCATTAATGCACCTTTTTACTACAATGCATTTTATTTGGATAGATTGATTCAAAAAACACGAATAAAAACCGGGAAGGGCGAATTGCTGGTGATGAATGTGCATTTGGAAGCCTTTGATTTTGAAACCCGAATCATTCATGTGGACAGGGTAATAGAAGAATATCACAAATATGCAGATGAATTGCCGGTATTATTGATCGGCGATTTTAACAGTCAGGCCATGGGGGCTGATGGGCCAATTAATGAGTCGGCGAGAAAATTGTTTGAAATTGAAGGATTAGGTGCTGCCATAACGGATAGTATTTTTGCGTTAAACCCTGTGAAAAACTATACTTTTAGCTCGGGTGATCCTGTTGAAAAAATCGATTATATTTTTTACAATAAAAAATTTATTGAGAAAATTGACGCTAAGGTTGTTCAGGAAGCAGGCGAGGTTTCTGACCATTTTCCGGTTTTTATGCGATTTATACTCAAATAAAAAAGCCGGTATTTTTTTACCGGCTTCTTCTATTCTAGATTATTAACGACTATTTTTCTTCCAATAATGCCATTGCTTTATCAAAGATAGTTGCGTCGTCAATTTCAACGATTCCGCCATCAGGGCCTTGTTCGGTATGAAAACCAACGGTTACCCCTTTGTCGTAATTGGAACCCCCAAAATAATTCCTAACAGTTTCAACAGAAACGTTTAAATCAGCGGCAATTTTATGCATTGCTCCATCAGGCAATCTGTCTTTGATTCTTCTGAGTTCGTTAAATGTTATTCTCATATATTTAAATTTTGAAATTATAAATGTTTCCAAACAAATAAAATTTGTTATTGATTACAAAAATAAAAAAATCTCGGCACTATATAATTGGAAATAGAAAATATCCGTTTTTTTAAACATAAATAAAGTTAAATTTTGTTTTTTCGCGAGCTGGGAAATTGAATTTTTCATCTGTTTATAATTTGTTTACTAATTGTCAGATGGAATACGCCATAAATAATCATTGCGGTTTGTATGCATTTTATTGCTTATGGCTATTTCATAATCACATTCATTTTCTCTATGGCAAAACCATTCGTTTTTTTAATCAGATTTTTAATTTCTATACCAAAGAATAAGGCAAGAATAAAAATGATTAAATTGCGCAGAAAATATTTGTTATTCAAAATATTAATATTTAATTTTGCAGCCCGAATTTTTGAACAAATTGGAAATGGCCGGAGTAAAAGATTATAAAATTTCCTTCAGTGGTTTAAAAGTTGGGGAACATGAATTTGAGTATCAAATTTTTGATTCGTTCTTTGAGGCTTTTGAACATTCCAGAACACAAAAGGCTGATTTATTGTTAAAAGTAAATTTAACAAAAACAGAAACGCTTTTGCAGCTTCGTTTTTTATTTAAAGGAAGTGTGGAGGTTGTATGCGATCATTGTGGCAATGAATTTGACTATCCATTGGATTTTTCAGAGAATTTGATTGTTAAATTTAGCGATCAGGAACAGGAAGATACCGATGAAGTTATTTTTCTACCCACCTCTGCTTTTCAGTTTGACCTTTCGCAACTGATTTACGAATACGTAAATTTAGCTTTGCCAATGCGATTGACTCATCCGGAAGATGAAAGTAATAATTTGCTATGCACCAACGATGTTTTGGATAATTTCGAAGAACCAGAAGAACCGGAAAAAGAAAATAATCCCATGTGGGAAGCATTAAAAAAGTTAAAATAAAATCTAATATCAATAAATAATGGCACATCCAAAACGAAAAATTTCGAAAACAAGAAGAGACAAAAGAAGGACTCACTATAAAGCCACAGCTCCTCAAATAGCTATTTGTCCTACTACAGGAGAAGCTCATATTTATCACCGGGCATATTATTTTGAAGGTGATCTTTATTACAAAGGAAAAATAATAGTTCCGAAAGCGGTATAGCTTTTTGTGCAAACTAAGTATAGCCTCGATAGGATTTTAAATTCCTTCGGGGTTTTTGTGTTTATAATAAGTTCTGTTTTCTTTTTCTCTATTCTTTTTCTTTATCCTCAATTTCATACCTTTGAATTATGCTTGCAAAAACCCGGGGCATCGTTTTAAAAACATTTAACTACAGCGAATCGAGCGTGGTTGCAAAAATATATACCGAAAACTTCGGGATCAAATCCTATTTGATTCATGGGGTTAGAAAACCCAAGGCAAAAACAAAAGCGAATTATCTTTCTTTGCTCTCTCTTTTAGAATTAGAAGTGTATAACCGCGAAAACAAGGAAATTCAACATATCAAAGAATTCAAACTTGCTTATGTTTATCAAACCTTGCCCTATGATATCCGAAAAAGCTCTATTGCATTGTTTTTAAATGAGTTGGCTTACAACTCAATAAAAGAAGAAGAGTCAAACCCGGCTTTGTTTCATTTTCTTTTTAATGCCTTTCAATTGCTCGATCAGCTTCAAAACAATTATTCGAGCTTTCATTTGCACTTTGCCGTGCAACTGACTAAATATTTGGGCTTTGGCCCGGCAGAATCTGATTATCTGCCCGCTTCGGTATTTGATTTGGCAAGCGGGAAATTTTATACCAATAAACTAAAAGGACTTTATATCATTAACGAAGAAGAAAGTTTATTGCTATACAATGCTTCCGTTTTAAATTTTGAAGATTTCAGCAGCATTTCTATTTTAAGAACTAAAAAACGAGCCCTATTAGAACATCTGTTAACTTATTTTCAACTTCATTTGCCCGATTTTAGAATGCCACTCTCCCATGAGGTTTTAGAAATTGTTTTAGCCTGAAAGCTTTATGGATTTCTGCAGCTTAGCCACGCATTTTTTTTGGAATTGAAAATGAAAAAGTAGAACCAATTCCTTCTTCACTTTCCACCCAAATTTTCCCATTGTGCTTATCGATAAATTCTTTACATAGAATTAAACCAAAACCTGAGCCTTTTTCGTTTTCGGTTCCACGGGTGGTCTCAATATCCATCCGGTTAAAAATTTGAGGCAAGATTTCTTTTTTTATACCTACACCTGAATCTTTCACAGAAATAGTAATTTTGCTTTTGTCCTGAGTAGCCACAATCTCTATCTTTCCGTTTTTACGCGTAAATTTAATGGCGTTCGAAATAAGATTTCGCAATACCGTGTTCAACATATTTTCATCAGCAGAGACAACAATGCTGTCAGCAATAGCAAAAGACAGGTGTATTTCCTTTTGAAGGGCATTGGTTTCGGTTTGCTCTATGGCCTTGCGAATAATTTTCTCAAGGATAATTTGATCGGGTGTATATTTTATTATTCCGGATTGTGCGCTGGACCATGTGAGTAAATTATCGAGCAAATCGTAAGTTTTTTTAGTGCTTTCCAACACCGATTTAATCATGCGCTCTCTTTTTTCGTAATCATATTTATCATGATTTTCAAGCAGCAATTCGGAAAATCCTAATATTGCATTGAAAGGGCTGCGCAAATCGTGAGCAATTATGGAGAATAGTTTATCTTTTGTGGCATTGGTCAGCTTTAGTTCCTTTTCCCTGTTTCTAAGCGCTTCATCAGAATGTTTCACCTGAAGGATAATTCCGGCCTGTTCTACAAAGGTTTCAACAAAATCAATATCGGCTATCTCTTGATTATTAAATGTAAAGAAATGGATGCTTGCAAAAAGTGTATCCCCTTTTAAAATTCCAATGGTGTATATCTTATTAATAGCTAATAATTTATCTATCCATTTAGCTGCCGGTACTGGGAATTCACCGGCTGAAAACTTCACTAATCCATCCTCAAATTCTATCAATCTGTTTTTTCTATACATTTCGAGATAGGCCGGATAAAGTTTGTATTTTTTATCCAATGGGTTTATCATCGAAAAATCGAGTACTTTTTGAAAGAATGAATCACTAAGTCCGGAAATGGCCTCTAGAGTTGTCTCCATCCTTTGCAAATCAATAGAATTATAAAGAATAACCGTGTTTGGATAATAATCGTGCAAGACCTTGGTAATGTATTGGTAAGTGCTCTTTAAATCTTGAATTTCAAGCATTTCGTTGTTAAGCTTATTCAATAGCGTGAGTTTCTTTTCGCTTTTGATTAAGATTTGCCTGCTTTCCAATAAACTTAACTCAGCCCGCTTTTGAATTGAAATATCGTCTTTAATCCCCACATAATTGATAATTTTTCCTTTTTCGTCATAAAAAGGAGAAATTATGGCCTTTTCATAATACAACTCACCGTTTTTACGCCTATTGATAAATTCCCCTTTCCAGGTTTCTCCCCGTGAAATTGTTTTCCATAATTCAACAAACTTTTGATAATCTGATTTGCCTGCATTTAACATTCGCGGATTTTGTCCGATTGCTTCTTCAAATGAATATCCTGTAACACGGGTAAATGCCTCGTTAACGTATTCTATTTTTCCACCCAAATCAGTTATTAAAATAGTAGCCGAGCTTTGTTCAATAATTGAAGATAACATTTTTAAATGCTTTTCATCTTTTTTGTATTGCGTGATAAGCCTGTTGCCAACTCTGATTCCCAACGAATTTCCATCTGCATCTGTAACCTTCTGACATACATGTCCAATCCAGTGGATATTTTTGTTTTTATCAATAATTCTAAAATCTATAGGTTTTCTAAATCCAAGATTGTCTTTTTCATGTTTATGATTTAAAAACATTTCCCGATCGTCCGGATGAATAATTTGGGTATGAAGCAAATTATTTTTATAAAAATCTTCCGGATCATATCCTGTTATCTGTTTGCATGATGGGGAGCAGTAAATAAAATTTCCATCTTCACCAATCCAGTATTCCCAATTGCAAAAATAGTCGGCTATAACCTTGAATTTTTCTTCACTTTTTCTAAGGAGTTCACACATTCTATTCCTTTCGGTAATATCCTCTCCCGAGCTCAAAATTCCTGTAATATTCCCTTCAGCATCCTTTAAAAGTGCATTATGCCAATAGATATCCCTTTCCTGGCCGCTTTTGGTTAAAATTGGATTTTCGTAGGGGTTGGCTACATTTATTTCGGCAGAAAGTATTTTCTTTAAAAGAGTCTTAATCTCCTTTTTAACCCGATTAGGAATAAAATTTTCAACCCAATTTTTCCCAAGCATTTCAGCTTTGTTGTAGCCAAATATTTCGCAGGCCTTTTTATTTACAAGAGTAAGCTTGCCGTGGGTATCCAATTCGATAAACATAATTCCGGAACAATCCAGGATAGTATGAGATCTGTCTTTCGATTTTAAAAGAGCAACCTCCTTTTCTAATTCTTCATAAGTGGGTTTTGTTTTCATCATATTCGAATAATTAGCAATTATTTGGAGTATTAAAAAAACTTATATTCAACGCTATTTTTGTATATATCTCGATCTACGAATAAACCTCACAAAAATTCCAAATAAAAATACTAAAAATAAGGGAGCAATAACATTACTCAGTTGGATCAAAATCAAATCCCTTTCAATTCTGGATTTATCCAACATTCTTAATTTAATTTCACGCGAACGAATATGGATTAAGCCATTTTGTTGACTGAGAAAATTCAATGCATTGGTGATGAATTCTTTATTCCCAAAGTTTTGCTTGGTAAATTGGTCAAACCCCAAAGGCAAAGGATAGTGCTGATTATAATGAAGCTAATTTTTGATAATATCGCCATCGGCACTTACAATCATACTGGTTTTTTCGCTAATTGATTTCTTATACGGATATAAATACTTATCTTTTAACTGAGGCGGAATTCTGTTGGCATATAAGCTTTTAAACTCACCTTCGAGCAGTACTACAACGGGTTTGGACGGCGAATTGAAGTAGCTGGCATTGGGTTGTTCTTCAATTAAAGCCAAATCTATTATTGCAGGAGTTGGATTTAACTTTGAATAGTTCGACGATTGCAGTAAGACCGTTTTCTTTATTTTCTCAGCTTCAACCGTGTCTAAAGTCGATGGAAATTCGGTCATTATAGAATTCAAATTCCTTACAATGGGATGTTTGGATTGAGGAATCAGCAGCGGGAAATAATACCAGGGCAAAAGTTCCTGCTGTGGCTGATTTCCAATTCTTCCGGTAACTATCGGAATTGAACGTGCATTTAAGTCAAGCAGTAATTCGCTGTTTAAACGGACACCATACCTGAATAATTGGTCTTCAATATTTAATTCGTTTTTAACTCCAAATGTTCGGGTGCTTTTGTATAGGCTATCCATGCTTGCAAAAACCGGATCGACTAACCAAAACACTTTTCCTCCGTGCATAATGTACTGATCGATAATGAATTTATCAGCTTCCGAAAACGGATAAATTGGCTGCGCAATAAGGATAACATCAACAAGTGGTTTTCCGGCAACTTGATTTTTAACCGAATCAATTTCAAACAAGCTGCTCATTCGGCCGTCGAGCCGTAAATTTCCAAATAAATAATCGTTGCTAAGCGATTGAAAAATATCAGCCAAATAAATATTTTCCATTTCACCGTGCCCGGATAAAAATGCAACTGTTGGTTTTTTATCTGCTATAAGTTTTTGGATGGCCGAAGCTAAATTAAACTCCAAATTTTCTATTGAATGGTTTATCACTCTTTCGGGCGATATTCCCATTTGGTTATTCAGTAGTTCAATTGGAATTTCATTCCCCTTATAGCTTAAAATGATACCCGGAAAAATTAATACCCTGCTGCTGCCATCCTTTTTATTGACGTGCAAATCGGTTGGCTGCAAACCTTTTTCGACTAATTCTTCAATTAAAGCATTGCGTTTTTGATTGTTTGCTATTGCTGTAGGATTTATAAAAGTGTATTCAATATAGTGACTATATGCTTTAAATTCTTCAAGCATATCGCGGGTTTCGTTTCGTAATTTTTTAAATCCTGCCGGAAAATCACCTTCCAGATAAACTTTAAAATAGGCGTAATCGTCAAGTTGTTTAAGCATTTGGATTGTTGCCGCTGATAAGGTATATCTTTTTTCTTCCGTTAAATCCAAACGAAAGTGTAATTTAGAAACCAGTAAATTGGCAATAATAAGCATAGCCAAACCGACAAAAAGATGCTTCATGCTTCTTTTTTGGAAATTCCTGGATGTATTTCCCGCATATTCTACCATTTTCTTTTCGTTAAAATTGTATGTGTAAAAAGTAGAAACATTGCAGAAATACTGAGAAAATAAATCAAATCGCGCAAATCAATTACTCCCCTTCTCATTGAAGAATAGTGCGCCTGAATTCCAAGCGTTTTTACAAATAAATCGAATTGGCCAAATAAATCGAGGCTATAAATAATTTCAAAACCCAAATAGGCAAAAGCCGAAATACTTACTGAAATTAAAAAGGCAACTATCTGATTA
>JAZDJM010000028.1:0-4857 GCA_043804305.1 Bacteroidota bacterium | reverse complement strand
TTGACTCCAACTCTTCAACCGATTCATAGTTTGATTTGACCCGCACCACAAGTCCGGAGTTTTTCAGTATTTGTTCAAGTATATGTTGATTATTAGTATCGTTGCAAATAATTAAAGCTTTTTTATTCTTAAGCGGTAATTCATTATTCTTCCTTGATTTCTTATGAGCTCTTGCTTCATTCATTTGAGTGGCTTTGTCATGGAAGCCATTAATAAAGGTTAATTCTGCCCAAAATTTAGATCCGGTTCCGATTTCACTTTCAAAACCAATTTCGGCATCCAGAACATTGGCAATACTTTTGGCAATTAGTAAGCCAAATCCTCTATACGAGTTGTCAGGTTTTGGTGAAACACTGCTATCGCTTCTAAAGATTTGCTTTTTGGTTTCTTCATCAATTCCAATTCCGCTGTCTTCCACAATAATTCTGAATCTTGTTTGAGACGATTGCTTTTTAACAACATGTGTATATACTTTAATAAAACCGGAATTTGTAAATTTCAGCGCATTCTCTAAAAATATACTTACTAACTGATTAAATTTTCTTTTATCCCCGATAAGGTAGGTAGGCAAATTATCTTCAATGGTATTTTCAAAAATAATACGATTGTTGTACTTCCCCATTTTTGCCATTTCAATAAGCTGAATCAGGTTTTTCCGGTAATTAAACATAGACTCAGATAAAATATCAACTTTTTGATTATCAACTAAAACAGATTTCAATTGTCTAATTCCATCGTCAATGGTATTTGACATTGTTTTTATAATCTGAATCAGATTATTTTGAGTTTCACGATCTTCATCATAGTTTAGGAGGCGAACTGCATTCAAAATTATATCAAAAGCGGCCCCCAATTCGTATCCGCTATTGCGTATAAAATCCTCTTTGGCTCTTATTTTAGAAGCAAAATCCAATTTTAATTCCTGAATATTTTTTGAATTATCTTCGAGAACATCGGCAAGTCTGGCGCTAATTTCATCCCTGTCCTTTCTTAGTTCAACAAAATCCTCATGCAAAAGTTGAACAGCACTAAACAAATCGTAAAACAAATGTTTTGAATCTATTTCCACGGGTACAAAATCGCGGGTATTTTCAAATGACGTTTTAGATATTCTGTCGAACAAAATATTTGCATATCGAATATTTTCCTTTTTCAACTCTTCGTACTCAACTTTTGGCTCACTTACATCAGGACTGGGCTCATTTGGCTCGTGATTATTATCTAGCTTTTCTTTAGATTTTTGTCCATTGCCATTTTTATACTTGTGTGCAATAATTATACCGACTGCATCTTCAAAAGATTCGGCAATCTTTACTTTAACAAATGCAGGATGAACAAGTTTTCCTAAACGTACAATCGTTCTCATGGTTTTGTTAAGCCCATAAAAAACCATGAGTTCAATCCTGTCGATTCCGTTTATTATGTAGGATGTAAAATCGCGACGTGCTTTGTTCTCTGCGCCAATCACTTCAGAATAATCCTGAATCCGGTAATATTTTTCGTTATTTTCAATTTCGCTTTTAACTACTTTATCGAAAAGAACATTAGCCATAACAGAATTTTGATACTTGATATAACCTGAAGGCCGCGATACCAATATATTATCGTCGATTAATTCAACTTTATAGGAATAATCACTATCAGAATCATTATAAGTCCAACCATTGCGGGAAAGTATTTGATAGTTTTTACCGCTTACCTCAACACTATTTTCATTATTTGAATAGTAATTAAAATCCTGCAAAATTCTAATTCTTCTTTCATTATAATTGGAAAGCAACGATGTGGTCATTTCCAATGCTACAGCTTCATTTTTAACAACATAGAGGCGCTTGTTTACCTGCTTACTGCTAATGATTTTTGCCATAGTTGAAACAAAGTAATTCATTCCATAAATAATAATATTTATTCGCTCGTCCTTAAATACTTTGCCCTCATTTATTCTTTCTCTAACTTCAGTGTTGGCTTTCTTGAAATCAGAAAAATCGAACAAAAGCACTAGAAATTCATTGTTTTTAAAATATTCGGCTCTAAGAATATCGAAATTCTTGGCCATAATAGCATAGCCTGAATTACTTAAATGGCCGAAGGGTTTAAATTTAATTATTTTCCAGGCTAAGGGTGTAAAATTCCATCCGGAATCTCCTTTACTTGAAATATGGTTTAAAGTAACAAGTAAGTCTTCAAATTGTTGCGTTAATTCTATATTCACAAAAAAAGTGTTTGATAAAATAAAAGACTTTATTTATCAAACTTAAATGAAATTCTGTAATTATGCAAGAACTTTTTAAAAAAACCGAATGTAGGTTCCTTCTGTCCAATTTAATCAAATTTATTTTTCAGAGGAAATGAGAGAAATAATATTGAAGAAGTAAAATTATTTTGACCTAATTTTTTCTCAAAATGTTTGCGCCTAATGCATTTAATCTTATATCAATATTCTGATAACCTCGGTCGATTTGCTCAATATTATCAATTATACTCGTTCCTTGTGCAGAAAGAGCAGCAATAAGCAAAGCTACGCCGGCACGAATATCGGGCGAAGCCATTCGTATGCCACGGAGTTGAGTTTTTCGGTTTAATCCGATTACTGTTGCGCGGTGTGGATCGCAAAGTATTATTTGGGCTCCCATATCGATTAGTTTATCGACAAAAAACAAACGGCTTTCAAACATTTTTTGATGAATAAGAATACTACCTTTTAATTGTGTGGCAACAACCAAAGCTATACTTATCAAATCGGGTGTAAAACCAGGCCATGGAGCATCAGAAATGGTCATAATTGCACCATCCATATAGGTTTCTGCTATATATTCCTTTTGTTCCGGAACAAAAATATCATCGCCAATACGTTCGAGTTTTATTCCTAATCTTTTAAAGATTTCAGGAATAATTCCTAAAGAATCATATTTTACGTTTTTAATAGTAATTGCGGATTGAGTCATTGCAGCCATACCTATAAAACTTCCTACTTCAATCATATCGGGCAAAAGCGTATGAACAGTACCTTTTAAACCGGATACGCCTTGAATTTTCAATAAATTAGATCCGACACCACTAATTTTTGCTCCCATTCGGTTTAGCATTGATGCGAGCTGCAAAAGATAGGGTTCGCAGGCAGCATTGAAAATGGTTGTTTCGCCTTGCGCCAGCACTGCGGCCATCAATATATTAGCCGTTCCGGTAACCGAAGCTTCATCCAGCAGCATATAACTACCGCTTAGTTTTTTGGCTTTAATATGGTAATAATTTTTATGGCGATTGTATTCGAACTCCGCACCTAATTTTTCGAATCCAATAAAATGCGTATCCATTCTCCTGCGGCCAATTTTATCACCGCCGGGACTAGGCATATAGGCTTCGCCAAATCGCGCCAATAAAGGCCCCATCATCATAACTGAACCACGTAATCTTCCGCCTTGTTCAAAATATTCTTTTGATTTCAGGTAGTTTAAATCAATATTATTTGCTTTGAAGGAATAGGATTGCTTGCCCAAATCTTTAACTTCAACACCCATGGCTTTGAGCATTTCAATTAATCGGTTTACATCGTGAATGTCAGGAATATTATGAATTTCGACAATCTGGTCGGTTAACAAGACGGCACAAAGTATTTGAAGAGCTTCATTTTTAGCGCCTTGCGGCTCAATTGATCCTGATAATTTATTACCGCCTTCAATAATAAAGGAGCTCATAGTATACAATTTTTTAAATCAATAATTTTTTGAGCACTACTAAAACCTGATTTATCGGTTTTGACGTCTTTTTTGAAATGGTTTATTTCTGTTTAGCTTATTTGCAGGTTTATTTGAACTTCTTGTCGATGAACGGCTATCGGTCCATTTCTTTTTATTTCTCTGGTTAACAATATCTTCTGTAGATTCAAACTCAAAATCTTCTTTTAGCTTGAGTTTATTTTCAGAAAGTATAGCCAAATGTTGAATAATCAGGTCGTTATCAACAGATTCTCTGTTCCAGCTTAAATAGGCTTTTTTAAGATGATTGGCAATTGTTTTAATTAAACTTTCTTTCTCTTCGCCTTCTTCATAGGTAATAGCCAAATCGATCATTTTTTCAATATTGGCACCGTAAGCTTTGTATTTAAGTTTAGAGGCAGAATAATTCATTCTTTTCGGCTTTGCCTCAACGGCTTCTTTATCGGGGATTGGATATGGACAATCTACATCCAATTTATAATCTGCAATAATATGGAGGTGATCCCAAATCATATGATTATAATCACCATAAGATCCTGCACTAATGTGCATCTGAGTCATTACTCCGGCAATATAATTAACAAACGAAGTCCGTCTTTCTCGATCTTCAATGCTAAGAGCATGATTAATCATTTTTTGAACATTGCGACCGTATTCGGGGATAATTAATTTGTCGCGGGTACTGTTATATTCCATTATGAAATTTGTTTAAGGTATGAAAGCGCAAAAGTTTTAGGAAACTTTGGCAAAGGTATCAAAAATTATTTTAAGATCCTGAGTTTTGCAAATCTCAAAAGCAATTGTTTTTCACCAAATTCACCAAAATCTACGAGTGCTTTCTTATTTGAACCATTGCCTTCTATTTTCAAAATATTTCCTTTCCCAAACCGCTGATGCTCAACCTGCATTCCTTCTTTTAAATCTTCAAGTTCTGATGCTTTGAAGTTCGAAGTTGGTCGATTAACTATCCCTGAAGCTTCACTCTGAATTCGTTTATAGCTTGATTGAATTTTGTCAGTATTATTCAATGTTGGCTTATCGGTAAAGCTCATCGTATTTCTATTCACAATAGGCTTATAAGGATTTTGTGGTATCGCTTTCTTCCCATAAAATTTGTTTCCCGGATAATCCAGAAATTTAT
>JAZDJM010000027.1:0-6405 GCA_043804305.1 Bacteroidota bacterium | reverse complement strand
GTATATCAATTGATGGACGTAAAAAATCAGCAAATTCGA
Source organism: Bacteroidota bacterium (assembly GCA_043804305.1). GTDB lineage: Bacteria > Bacteroidota > Bacteroidia > Bacteroidales > UBA12170 > UBA12170. The sequence goes on along the minus strand of JAZDJM010000027.1, from coordinate 6,366 downwards.
CCAGAATTTTTAAAATTTCGCGTCTTTCTTCAGCTTCCAATTCCTTTAGCTTGTTATTTAAAAGGATAAGCTGTTCAGGTTCCACATAAACCGTTTGACCGGTGGCAGATTCATCATGAATCAAGCCTCGTATTTGCCTTTTATAAGCTGCATTTACAGGAATTACCAATCTTCCATTGCGCACACTTGCTTCAACATTGTCGCTTGTCCATCCCGATTTTTTGGCGAGTTTTAAGCTTTCATTAATTGCTTTTTCGGATTGTCGCAGCGCAGATTTAATTCCGGAGCGAATTACCGATAATTGCCCGGAAGCTGAGTCTCTGATTTCTCCTTTTTCATTTAAAATAAAATCTATCTGTCTAATTATCAACGAATCAACTTCAATTCCATTGGTAAGTTTAAACAGATGAACATATTCTTTTTGATTCGATTCAAAAAAAATTAGGATTTCTTTGATTATCATCAAAGAGGATTTTAAATCGAAAAAACGATCGGTTTTTATGTAGGTCCCTATTGGGCGAATTTGATTTAGATCCGGGCGCAGATCGAAATAATCCTGAGTTGGAATATTGCTATTGCCAAGCAAAACTCTTTGCATTTCTTCCGTTTGGCTCAGCCATAAAGCAATAGAAGAATAGGAAGTACTGAAACTTAGTTTATTCACCCATTGTTTTCCCATTTCGCTGATGCAATGCTGGTTCAGAATTTCCCTGATTCTGGAAAAACCGATTTTATCTTCGAATTGGGTCGGGTATATCATTAAACAAAAATAGGAGTTTTATTGAATAACTATTTAATGTGTTAATGTGTCAATGTGAAAATGGGTTGAAGATGTAAAATTATCACATTAGCAAATCGATCAATTAACAAATTAATTTTTAGCTTGCTTCAGCAGTTGGTTCTTCTTCCAATCGCAAATTATCGATAATAAATGTTTGTCTTTCCATGGTGTTTTTGCCCATATAAAACTCAAGCAATTCGCTAATTGCGCTGTCTTTTCTTAAAATTACAGGCTCAAGACGAATATCAGCACCGATAAAATTCTTAAACTCATCCGGCGAAATTTCTCCAAGTCCTTTAAAGCGAGTAATCTCAGGATTGGGACCTAATTTTTGGATCGCATTTCTCTTTTCTTCATCAGAATAGCTGTAAATCGTTTTCTTTTTATTTCGAATTCTAAAAAGTGGTGTTTGTAAAATGTATAAATGTCCGCGCTTTATTAAATCAGGATAGAACTGAAGAAAAAAAGTAAGCAATAATAAGCGGATATGCATACCGTCAACATCAGCATCGGTGGCAATTACGATGTAATTGTAGCGAAGATTGTCCATATCTTCATCAATATTTAATGCTGATTGCAGGAGGTTAAATTCTTCGTTTTGATAAACAATTTTCTTACTTAGTCCAAAACTGTTCAAAGGCTTGCCTTTTAAACTAAAGACTGCCTGAGTAGTAACATCGCGCGATTTTGTAATTGAACCGCTTGCCGAATCCCCTTCGGTTATAAACAAAGTTGACTCGAGGTTTTTTTCGTGCTTAGCGTTTAAATGAACTTTGCAATCGCGTAGTTTTTTGTTGTGCAGGCTAACTTTTTTGGCACTGTCGCGAACCAGTTTTTTTATACCTGCCATTTCTTTCCGCTCTTTTTGATTAAGCAGAATTTTCTGCAATAAAGCTTCTGAAACATCAGGATTTCTATGTAAGAAATTATCAAGATTGTTTTTTACGATATCAGTAATGTAATTTCTTACCGATAAGCCACCAGCTTCGATAAATTGCGAGCCGAGTTTTGTTTTGGTTTGAGATTCAAAAATCGGTTCCTGAATTTTAATGCTCAAGGCCGCAGCTATTGAGGAGCGAACATCAGATGGTTCGAAGTTTTTATTGTAAAACTCACGAATTGTTTTGACTATAGCTTCGCGAAAGGCGCTTAGATGCGTTCCGCCTTGGGTGGTATGCTGTCCGTTAACAAACGAATAGTATTCTTCGCCATAATGTTTTGTATGGGTAAAAGCAAACTCAAATTCTTCATGCTTTAAGTGCACTATCGGATAACAGACTTTACCATCAATTTGATTTTCAAGCAAATCGTGCAATCCATTTTTTGCAACAATAACTTCGTTGTTGAAATAGAGGGTTAATCCGTTATTTAAATAGGCGTAATTCCATAATAATTTTTCTATATAATCGCTTAAAAAGTGATAATTACCAAACAATTCGGTATCGGGAGTAAACGTAATAATGGTGCCATCTTTTTCTTGTGTGGCCTCGATTTTTCCATCCAAAACAATTTCACCTCTTTCAAAGATTGAAAGCTTGGATTCTTTTTCGCGTATCGACTGAACGGTAAAACTTGATGAAAGCGCATTTACTGCTTTTGTACCAACTCCATTCAGTCCTACAGCTTTTTTAAAGACTTTAGAATCGTATTTAGCGCCGGTATTCATTTTAGAAACGCAAGCATTGACCATTCCGAGCGGGATTCCTCTTCCATAATCGCGAACCCGTACCTGACGATCGGTAATTTCTACGTCAATACGTTTTCCATTTCCCATTACAAATTCATCGATGGAATTGTCGATGATTTCTTTTATCAATACATAAATCCCGTCATCGTGCGCTGCACCATCGCCCAATTTCCCAATATACATACCCGGCCTTAAACGGATATGTTCTTTCCAATCTAAAGATTTTACACTCGAATCGTTATAGCTTTCTGCCATTAAAAAAAATTTTTACAAAAGTAATGAATTGCTTATTCTGCAATACTTACAGCTTGCAAAACTTACAAACAGCATGTGTTAATATCTGAAAAAGAATCCTTTAGAAAATATTTCTAAATAATGAATTAATACCCGGCAGCATGGCCGTCTTTTCTTGATTCTGAAGCTCCGAAATACACTTTATTCTTTGAATCGTACATAATGGCCTGATAGCCACCATATCCTCCTTTATTGAATTGGATTTTATGGCCACGGCTCATTAATGCATTTATGGTTTCGAAACTAAATCCGGATTCAAGGTTTACAATTCCTCCGTCAGTCATAACTTCTCCTGTTGGCTCTGAAGATCCATCGTGATAAATACGTGGTGCATCGCCCGCTTCCTGCAGATTCATTCCAAAATCAATCAGATTTACCACAATTTGAGCGTGCCCTTGGGGTTGCATGGCTCCGCCCATCAATCCAAAACTAATGTATGGTTTTCCATCTTTGGTTATAAAGGCAGGAATAATGGTGTGGAAAGGCCTTTTGTGCGGTTCGTAAACATTCATATGGCCTTTTTCGAGCGAAAACATTTCACCTCTGTCCTGCAAAACAAAACCCAAATCGCCGGGAGTCATTCCCGAACCCATTCCTCTGTAATTGCTTTGAATCAGGGAAACCATATTTCCGTCCTTGTCGGCAACGGTCATATAAATTGTATTTCCTGTTTCAATATTTCCGGCTGGATAAGAACGGGCCGAACGCTCGCTAATCAGTTTCATTCGCTCTTTTGCGTATTCTTTTGAAATAAGTTGTTCAATGGGAAGTTTATTGAAATCCGGATCGGCATAGAATTTTGCTCTATCCTCAAAAGCCAGTTTTTTGGCTTCAATAAAAAGGTGAGTGTATTCATCTGAACCAAATCCCATGGAGGCAATGTCATAATTTTCAAGCACATTTAATATTTGGAGAGCGGCTGTACCTTGCCCATTTGGAGGCAACTCCCAGACATCGTAACCTCGGTAATTGGTAGAAATTGGTTCAACCCAATCGGAATGATGTTCTTCAAAATCGCGCATGCTAAAAAAACCACCCTGTTCACGAACATAATTCACGATTTTTTGTGCTATTTCTCCTTTATAAAAGGCATCTCGTCCTCCCTTTGCAATGGTTTCGAGCGTTTTTGCCAATCTTGGATTTTTAAATATCTCTCCTTTTGCAGGAGCTTTTCCGTTGGGCATATAGGTTTCTTTAAAACCCGGAAAACGTTGCAAAGACCGCGAATTGCCCTGCCAATAAAAGGCAATGACTTCGCTTACCGGAAATCCATTGTTGGCGTAATTTATAGCGGGTTGAAGAATTTTATCCATTTTCATGGAGCCAAACTTTTTATGCATCTCAAACCAGCCGTCAACTGTTCCGGGCACTGATACGGGCAAAGGGCCATGTGCAGGAATCGATTTATAGCCTTTTTCGAGAAAATAATCCAAAGTTAAATCGTAGGGCGAGCGACCGCTGCCGTTAAGACCATAGAGTTTTTGAGTTTTGGCATCCCAAATAATGGCAAATAAATCGCCACCGATTCCATTTCCGGTTGGTTCAACCAGGCCTAAAACTGCATTTGCTGCAATTGCAGCATCAACTGCATTGCCACCGGCTTTTAAAATATCGAGAGCTACTTGTGTGGCCAATGGCTGGCTGGTTGCTGCCATACCGTGTTGAGCAATCACTTCGGATCGTGTAGCAAATTGTTTACCAATAATTCTGTCCTGACCGTAACCCATAGAAAACAAGAATATTAAAAAAATACTAAGCAAAGATCGATTTATCATGGTGTTTGTTTTTTTGTAAAAATAAAGAATTTAGTCAAATCCTAAACATAATTCAATTTCACTTGAATAAATATTTGTTAATTAATTGGTCTCGTGGAACTTTCATGAGGGAGACTTTTTGTTTTATTTTTTATTCATGTCTTTTTGTGCTACTCTCCACAAAATATATTACTGTAGCATGAAAGTTTCATCTGTTTATTTTTGCTTTTTAATTGGCTTCGCCGAGCTCGTAAACTCGGTTGTCAGATGGAACTTACATGCCTTATAATCATTGCCTTCTGCATCGGGAAATTCTTTTAGGCATGTTCGTTTCATTTGCTAAAGATTTGATTATTTCTTAGCAAAAGAATCCGGATAATTGCAATTGTATAAAACATTTCCGCCCTTTTCTCGTATCCATGTATCAAATTCATGTTTACCTTCTTTTAAAACAATCACTCTGGCGCCGGGAATTAAATATCCATAGGTGTTTTTTGAACCTGAGAAACGCCCATAAGCCAGTGCTATTCCATTTAATACGCCGATATAATCGTTTAAATGATCGTGGCCTACAAAAGCACCCATTATGTCGCCACATTCGAGCATTGCTGTATACATTCCTGAATTGATTGAAGGGCTGCATACTTTCTCCAGTTTATTTCCAATACAAGAAGAACTATCTAATGCCCATACTATATTGTATTCGGGCAATGGGATATGAAAAAAGGACAAGGCCGGGATAGGATTTCCCATATTCTTTTTTGTATAATTTGCACTTTGATTTCGATACCAGTTTATTTGTGAAAAATCAATCCATGCATAGGTGCTTTTAACTTTATCTTTCAATGGATTGTATGAATTGGAATCGAAAAAATACAATAAAGCTTCCTCCTTATTCTCTTCTCCTGAAATTGGAATAATAAAATTGGTCTCTCCTTTTATCCCAGCTGTAGTTGAATTTAAATTATAGGGAAGTGTGCGATATAATTTAGACAAGGATTTTCTCGAAATTCCAAATTCATCATCATGGTTTCCGAGAACACTAACCCACGGAATTTTCTTTTCAGCAAAAATGGATGCAAGCTTTTGTAAGAGTTCATCAACTTTTCCCTGATAGGTTACATCGCCTGTAATTACTACCAAATCAGGCTTTTCGAGCTCAACAATTTCTTTAACCAATTCAAATACAGTTTCAGAAACGGCATTTTGAAGATGCATATCTGTAAACTGAACAATTTTAAATTCGTGGTTTTGATTGAATTGAACTTTTATTTTTTGACTGAAAAGATTATTACCGAGTAGTGTAAAAATGATCCCAAAAATTAAATGCTTTTTCATTTAGTATACTGTATTTTAGTTTATTATGTGTTGATCATTAGTCCTTGATTTCTTACTCCAGATTTTAAAAAAATTCTTTTATCAAACACAAAATTACTGTTTCAATTTCCTTTGAGGTGGAAAATTTGTAGACTTAATGCCTGAACGATTCATTTTTATGAATACCAGAATGTTGAAATTTATTTTTTCGAACAATGAATCTGGTAAATTTATGGATTAATTTGATCATAGCCTTATTTCCCATTCAGATATGCTGTTTTGATAGCAAGTTTATTATAAACAGCCGCATCCAAATAAGTCAATTGAATCACTCCAAAGTTTGATTATTAAATTATTCTTTACATAATAAAGTGCCCTTAAAGGAGTATAGGTATCGTCAATTTCCTTACCAGATTCAACGGAATAAGTAAAATACAAATTCTCAAATCCATTTAGTTTTGCAAAAGTCTTATGCATATGCCAACTGTTCGGGCAATCATAACATAGGTTAGGAAAATTTGAATTAATTAAAG
>JAZDJM010000026.1:0-4820 GCA_043804305.1 Bacteroidota bacterium | reverse complement strand
ACTCCATTTCGCTTCAATTTCAACCTCTTAGCATTCCGGAAGTCAAAATAGATACTGCATATTTTGCAAGTGGTTGTTTTTGGGGAACTCAATTTCATTTTCAGAAAAAAGAGGGCGTAAAATCAACTGAAGTCGGATATATGGGTGGGCATCAAGAAAATCCAACGTATAAACAAGTGTGTACCGGAAAAACAGGGCATGCAGAAACTCTTAAAGTCGTTTTTGATTCAAAAAAAATCTCTTATGAACAACTGACAAAATTATTTTTCGAAACTCACGATCAGTCGCAAATCAATCGTCAGGGACCCGATATTGGATCTCAGTACAGATCTGTAATTTTTTACAGTTCTGAAATTGAAAAAAAGACAGCTGAGGAATTGATTAAAAAACTAGAGCAAAAAGGCTATAAAGTTGTAACTGAACTTACAAAAGTTTCAGATTTTTGGCCGGCCGAGAACTACCACCAGGACTATTATCAAAAAAATGGAGGTTCGCCCTATTGCCATATTTATCAGAAAAAGTTTTAAATTATTGCACCTAATAAAAGGTTATCTTTGCCGAAAATAGGAAGCTTAAGATTTGAAAGATTTATACATTGCTAAAACATTTGCCGGACTAGAAGGAGTTTTGGCACAAGAACTTCGTGATTTACAAATAGATGAAGTTGAAATATTAAACAGAGCTGTTTCATTTAAAGGAGATTTAAGAGATTTGTACACTGCAAATTATTGGTGCAGAACGGCAATTCGGATATTAAAACCCATCGCCGATTTTCCTGCCGCCGATGAAATGGCTTTGTACAAAGGTATCCGATCAATCGATTGGACAGAAATTATCGGTTTGGACGATACATTTGCGATAGATGCAACTTTAAGCAATTCAAAAATTAATCATTCGCAATATGCTGCCCTAAAAACAAAAGATGCTATTGCCGATCAGTTTGTATTTAAATTTGATAAGCGGCCAAATGTAGAAACGGAAAGGCCAAGTTTTAGAATCAGCATATTTATCCAAAACGATCATTGTACTGTTGCACTAGACAGTTCAAACATAAGCCTTCACAAAAGGGGATACAGAGTTAGCGCCGGTTCGGCACCCTTAAATGAAGTGTTGGCGGCAGGCATGATACTTCTGAGTGGCTGGGATAAAAAAAGTAATTTCGTTGATCCGATGTGCGGATCCGGAACTTTGCTTATTGAAGCTGCATTAATTGCTATGAATATTCCACCGGCAAGCTACCGCGATTTTTTTGGATTTTTAAATTGGAATGATTTTGATGCAGAGTTGTGGAAAGAAATTAAAATTGATGCACTCGCAAAGCACGAAGATATAGATTTTAGTATTGTTGGCAGTGATTTGGCTGCAGGTATGATAAGCGTCGCTCAAAAAAATATCCAATCTGCTCACCTTCATAAAGATATCACGATTGAGCAACTTGCAATTCAGGATTTTATTCCTCCACAAGGAGGTGGAACGATGATTTGTAACCCGCCTTATGGGGAGCGGATTAAAACACGCGATATTATTGAGTTATATCGTGAAATGGGCGACGCCATGAAAAGGAATTTTGGTGGTTATACCTCATGGATTATTAGTTCAGATGTTATCGCACTCAAACAAATTGGACTATATCCTTCAAGTAAAATAGAACTTTTTAATGGGCCGCTAGAATGCAGATTTGAGAAATTTGAAATTTATGAAGGTAGTAAAAAAGAAAAATATCTGAAACACGATAAAACTGACAAACCTACTTCCGGGCATAAATCTACAGGCCCTTCATATAGAAATAAAGAAAACTGGGACAAAGAAGGAAAAACCACGAAATTTAAAGGCCGTACAAAAACAGAATGGGAACAAGATTCACGCTCAAAAGAAAAGAATAGAGATTCGTGGAAAGAAAACCGTAAAGAAAACAACGAAAAAAGCGAAAATCGGCCTTATTCAGAAAGGAAAAACGAAAAATCAGACTTTTCAAAAGATAGGACACCGCGTAAAGAGTTCGAAAGAAAAAGCAAAACATATAGAGAAAACCGTTCTGAAACTGGAAAAAGAGGCGATCGTCCAACTTATTCAAAAGACAGATCTCCTAGAAAAGATTTCGATAAAAAAGACAAAGAATTCAGAGGAAATCGCTCTGATTCAGAAAGAAGCGAAAAACCTGCTTTTTCTAGAGATAAATACCCAAAAAGAGAATTCGATAAAAAAGAAAAGGATTATCGGAATAACCGGGATGAAACAGAAAAACGTAGCGAACGAAAACATTTTTCCAAAGATAAGCCGCCAAGAAAAGAATTTGATAGAAACTCAAGGGACGAAAGGAACTATTCGGAAGATTCTTCCGGCATGAGTAAACCAAAAAGAAGGCCGGCAAACAGCAGAGAAAACAATAAAGATTCAAAAAAATCAGTTGAAAAGACCAAGTTCTATCCAAAAGGGCGTCCTCCGCGGAAAAGAATACCAAAAAATCCGGATAATGCTTAAATAATTGTAAATTCGTAAAGTTTTCTACAATTTATTCTTCTCAGAGTGAAAAAAAGCAATCTTTATTACTTAATATTTGTACTATCTGCCCTGTTTTTAAGCAGTTGCTCATCAAGTAAATATATACCCGAAGGAGATTATCTTTTACATAAAAACAAAATTATTTTCAAAGATAAGGCTGCACGAACAGAACCGCTCGAAGATTATTTATTGCAAAAACCCACACCTAAAACCCTTGGATTGTTCTATACAAATGTGGGAATTCATTATCGACTTAATAACAAGGAATCAGATTTCAATAAATGGTTATCGCGGGTATTTGGTCGCGAGCCACAAATTCTGGACAAAGATCTAGCCGAAGAATCTGCAAGAAATATGAAATCTTTCCTGCACAATCTGGCTTTTTTTGATGCTGAAATCGATATTAATTATAAAACCAGAAAGAAAAAAGCAAATGTTGAGTACATTGTAAACTCAAAAAGCCCCTATTTGATAGCTGATTATAGCTTTTCAAGTCCAGATACAGCCATTTTAAAACTTATTCGTCAAGCAAATTCAGAAAGTTTAATTAAGCTGAACAAGCCTTACAATGCCTATCAACTTGATTACGAAAGAGATAGAATTACAGAGCTACTGCGCACAAACGGATACTACCGCTTTAATAAGAACTTTATAAGCTACACCATAGACAGTACTTTTAATAACAGAAGCCTGAGTATTAAAGCTGAAATCAGCCTGCCTACACTTTTAAACAATGAGAATAAATTACAAAAAGCACATTCTCAGCATTATATACGTAATATTTTTGTTTATCCAAATTATGATCCTTTACACTTTTATGATTACGAACCAGACACATTAACTGTTTCTATTCCTTCATTAAAAGATGAAGAGATAATGGATAATTATCATTTTGTCTATTACAATTCGCTGAAAATAAGGCCTAAAGTTATCGCTCGCTCGATTTTTTTGGGTAACAATTCATTATTTAATGTAGAAGAATTCAAAAGAACCTATCAGAAATTAAATAGATTCCCAATCTTTAAATATGTAAATATAAGTTTCGATCAGGATAGTTCCAATTTAAAACCAGAGTCATTACCGCTTGATGTTTATATTCGATTATCGCGTTCCAAAACACAGAATTACACTTTGGAAACTGATGTGACAAATACTTCGGGCGATTTGGGACTAAGAGGAAATTTGGTTTATTCAAATCGAAATTTATTCAGAGGTGGTGAATTATTTAGTTTACGATTTACCACTGCTCTCGAAAAAAGGAGTTACAGCAGCTACGAAAACAGCCTTAATTATCTGCTTTTCAATACTATTGAATATGGTTTATATTTTAGTTTGCGCTCACCTAATTTTATTATTCCGGTTAAACAGCCACGTTTCCCAAAATATCTGGCACCACGAAGTATTTTACAGTTAAGTTATAATTTTCAAACCCGGCCCAGCTATCAACGACATTTAGGAAATACTTCATTTGGTTACGAATGGAATATTGGAAATAATTCCCTTCATCGTTTATTTCCAATTGATTTGAGCATGATTAAAATTTTTCCTTCTCCAGAATTTCAGGCTAATTTGGATACACTCACAAACATCCGCTATAAAGATCAATACACTGATCACTTAATTGCATCAATGAAGTATAATCTCACTTACAATACCCAAAAAGCCAATACTTGGACCGACTTTAAATATTTTCTTTTACGCCTCGAAATTGCCGGAAACCTTGCCTCCTTAGTTAACGATTTATCATCAGCAAAACCAAGTGTTGACGGATATTATACCTTGTTTGGAATACGATATTCACAATATTTCAGGGGTGAGTTTGATTTTAGACAATTTCATGCATTTAATAACAAACAAGGAATTATTTACAGAGCAATTGTAGGCATGGGTATACCTTATGGAAATTCATCAGCTTTGCCTTTTGAAAAAGGTTTTTATGGTGGTGGCGCAAATGGAATGAGAGGGTGGGCATATCGTAACCTCGGGCCAGGAGCTTATGCTTCCGGCGGCTTGAACGAATTTGACAAAATGGGCGAAATAAAACTCGAAGCTTCCATAGAGTATCGTTTCCCAATAATCTGGTATTTAAATGGTGCGCTATTTACAGATATCGGGAATGTATGGTTATTAAAAGAAAACGAATTATTCCCCGATGGCCATTTTAAATGGAACAGTTTTGCAAAGCAATTCGGCATTGACGGTGGTGTAGGTTTAAGATTTGATTTTGAGTTTTTTATCGTAAGACTGGATGCAGCTGTTAAATTCGTTAACCCGGCGCTGCCTGAAGGAAATCGATTTGTTTTAAACAAAACAAAAAA
>JAZDJM010000025.1:0-5992 GCA_043804305.1 Bacteroidota bacterium | reverse complement strand
TGTTTTTGATAATCAATCATTTGCCATTTACATCCCCCACATTGCCCAAAATGTTCACAAGCCGGATTTATGCGTAAATCAGATTTTTTATGATAATGAATAATTTTCCCTTCCGAAAAAGAAGAGCGGGAGCGTGTAAGTTGAATATCAACAATATCTCCGGGAACGCTTAAAGGGACAAACACAATTTTATCATCCACTTTAGCTAGCGATTTTCCTTCAGCGGCAAAATCTAAAATTTCAACTTGTTTTAAAACCGGTAATTCCCGGTTTCGGCTATTTCTTCTTCGCATATTATAAAATACTGAATCTTGCTTAGGTAATTCTGTGGAGATTAAACATATTCTTTAGCTATAGTTTCTCCTCTTAAAACACGTAAACCATTAAATGCCAAAGCTCTCATTTCATCTTCGCCCGGATAAATATGTATAGGCGCCATTTTATGAACACGTTGTGAAATCTGATTTACAAACCATTTACTATGGGCAATGCCACCGGTAATTAAGATGCCATCTACTTCACCGGATAAAACGGCATACATAGCACCAACTTCCTTGGCAACCTGATAAGCCATGGCGTCAAAAATGTTTTTTGCTTCCTGATCGCCTTCCTGAGCCCGCTTTTCAACTTCATAAGCGCTGTTTGTACCCAAATAGGCCATTAATCCACCTTCGCCTTTGCTCATTTTTAATACCTGACTTTCAGTATATTGTCCGCTAAAACAGAGTCGAATCAAAGAACCAACCGGCAAACTTCCAGATCGTTCCGGCGAAAATGGCCCGTCGCCATCGAGACCTTGATTCACATCGACCACCCTTCCTTTTTTATGCGCTCCAACGGTAATGCCGCCGCCCAAATGAACAACGATTAAATTCATTTCTTCGTATTTACGCATTAAAGAACGGGCATGCTGCCGGGCAACCGCTTTTTGATTGAGTGCATGGAAAATGGATGTGCGCGGTAATAATGGATGGCCTGAATATCGTGCAATATCTTCAAGCTCATCAACAACTACAGGATTTGCTATATAAGCTTTGGCATTTGGGATGGTTTTGGCCAAATCATCTGCAATTAGCCCGCCCAAATTACTTGCGTGTTCTGCTCCGAAAGGGCTATGGATTAAATCCTGAATCATTCGTTCATTAACCAGGTAAACGCCAGATTCTATGGGTTTTACTAGTCCTCCACGGCCAACAACTGCTTTTACAAGATCAATCCTGATTTCTGCATCTTTAAGTATTTTGCAAATAATTTCTTTTCGATATCCAAATTGGTCGGTTATTTTATGAAAAGGAGCAAGTTCTTCGGGAGTGTGCGTAATATTTTTAATTAATACAGGAGTTTCATTATCGTAAACTGCTATTTTTGTTGACGTTGAACCCGGATTTATGGCAATAATCTGTATCCCATTGCTTTCGCTCATGATTCTGTTTTTTATTAAGCCTGTAATGCAGCTAAACCGATACTATAAAGTTTTGTTTCAACGCTATCACCTCTTGAAGAAAGGACTGCAGGGACTTTTGCTCCTAAAACCATTGCTCCGAGCACTCCGCCTGCGAGTTTTGTATTTGTTTTATAGAAAACATTTCCTGCCTCAATGTTCGGAAAAACTAGACAATCGGCATTTCCGGCAACTTCGCCCTTTAAGTTTTTAATTTTTGCACTTTCTTCGTCGATCGCCACATCCAGAGCCAGTGGTCCGTCGATTAAAGCATTTTTAAACTGGCCTCTGTCACCCATTTTTGAAAGGATTGAAGCATCGATAGTTGCTTGCATCTTTATAGAAACCTGTTCGCTTGCGGCAATTATGGCAACCTTGGGTTTTTCAATTCCTAATGAATGTGCAGTTTTTATTAAATAATTGGTGATTGCTATTTTTTCGGGCATTTCAGGAGCAGGGATTATGGCTACATCTCCGTAAATCAATAATTTATGATAGGCTGGGCTTTCCATAACTGTAACATGACTCAGAATGGATTTTGGTTTAACAAGTCCGGTTTCTTTATTTAAGAGTGCACGCATATATTGATCGGTGCTAACCAAGCCTTTCATAATAAAATCAGCCTTTCCATCGTTAATCAGCATGCACGATTTATCGGCTGCTTTCTGAGGATCAGACTCTTGAATTAACTCAAATTTAGAGAAATCTATATTTTCTTGTTTGCATACATTCTGAATTGTAGGGATATCGCCCACCAAAGTAGCTTCAATAATGCCCATTTCTACCGCTTTATTTATAGCTTCAATGGTATGAGCATCAATGGCATAGGCAGCCACCATTCTTTTTTTTGATTTATTTTTAAGAACTTCAAAAAGTTGGTCTAATTTGGAAATAATCATTTTGCTTTTTTTATATTTTTTGCAAAATTAGTCAAATCTGTCCAATTTCTTATTGCTTTAATCTTATTTTGAATAAAACTGAATCATCTTTTCAATGGCTTCAGAACAAGTTTCGCAAAAGGTTTCGCCATTAAAAGTATGCATTAAACAATCTTTTTTAGGCCTGTAAATTCCTTTGGCTGAATACCCGCCGCCTTCAAAAACGCCAATACCTGAATTATAAGCTGATGAATCCGGTGTGGGTATTGGAGTTCCGGATGGTATTAATTTTTTCCATTTACTATCGAATTTAACTAATGTTGTTAAATTTGGTTCCCAAGGTTCTACTTCTAGGTTATAAAAATCGTTGTATGAAGTTGAGCTGTCGTAATATTCATCGCCTAAGCCTGCAAAACCATGGCCTAATTCATGAATAAATATTTTACCCGCTTTTTGATTGGAATTTACGCTTAGATTGTAATGATTCAGAATTGCACCTCCGCCATATTTCGGGCTGTTTACCAAAATATATATCTGGTCGTAAGGAACATTTGCAGCTAAATCGCGCACCGCTTTATTTTCGTTGGTCATGCAATACCTTTCACTATCAAAAGTATAAAAACTGCTTCCCAGAATTGTATTTTTCCAGATGCTGTCTTTCGGAATATCTGCGCCGGATTCTATTGAAGGAGCCAAAATACCCGAAATATTAAATCTGTCTTTGTATTTTGAATACGGATAAAATTCGAATAAAACTTTTGCAAATTTATTGCAGTCCTGAATGAATAATTCCATCTCTTTTTTTGTGTATCCGTCAGGAAGGATTACAATGTCGATTTTTTCGGACGGATCTCCCTGATTGAGTGCCTGATAAACAGGAAATTCTTTTTTTAATCCCCTATGGATAAAATAATTATTCGGATCGATTTCATATTCAGCTTGTTTTATTAATTTCCCTTCCCAATTTCTCGAATACATCATTACGATTACTGCTTTTTTGGGCATTGGAAATACAATTGTTTCCTCAAAACTTTTTGAAACTTCACGGGCTTCGAGTATAGTTTGCCATTCTGCAAAAAGGCTGGAATATCCGCGCGAATAGATTAGGGTACGTTCTGATTTATCATAAACTTCAAAAAAATACTTTCCATATTTAAAATGATCAATAAGATTTATTTTAGATCCGCCCCAATAGGGTTCTTCCAACAACTCATCCAAATAATAAAATTCGGATTTTGCATTTCCTGCATGGGTATAATCCAAGCGCAAAGTTTTGTTTATAAAATAGTTGTCGAATTGTCCGTAAGACGTATTTATGGACAAAATACAAATTATTAACCAAAAAATCCTTTTCATTGTGTTTGTGTTTTTAATTTCAAAGATTCGCAAATTTATTGATTTTTAAATTTTGATTTAGCTTCAATCGCTTTAAACAAAATAAACAATGCAGATAAAGCAGCACGACGAATATTTCTGCCCCGGTGTTCGCCAAAATGAAACCTTTTTGAAATTACCCCATTGGGGCCTGCAAGAGCAATCCAGGTTGTTCCAACCGGTTTATCCTCTGTTCCGCCTCCCGGCCCGGCAATTCCTGAAATTGCAATTGCATAATCAGTTTCGAATTTGGCCCTAACATTCATGGCCATTTGCTTTACAACCGATTCGCTTACTGCGCCTTCATTTATCAGGATTTCTGACGGAACATTCAACTCTTTTTCTTTAATTACATTTGAATAAGCAATAATAGATCCTTTAAAGTAATTAGAACTACCGGCAACACTGCTTATTAAGTGAGCAAGATAACCTCCAGTGCAACTCTCAGCAGTTGAAATACTTAGATTGTTCTCGGTGAGTTTTTGACCGACAGCTTCTTCGAGTAAGATATCGTCATAACCAAAGATCAAATCGCCTATTGATTGAGTAAGTTTTTTAACCAAATCTGAAATAATTTGTTCGCATTTCACCCTATCATCGCCGATTGCTGATAAGCGCAAGCGAACAATTCCGGGTTGAGGCAGATAGGCCAGCTTAATATTTGAAGGCAGATTATTTTCCCAATCTTCGATTCTTTTCGCCAAAAAAGATTCGCCTAAGCCTTGAGTCATTATCGTTTTATGAATGATGACCTGGGTGTTGAATTTAGTTTTGATTCGGGGAATTACTTCAGATTCCATCATCGGTTTCATTTCAAAAGGAACTCCAGGCATTGAAACAAGAATTTTTCCGTCGTGTTCAAACCACATTCCCGAAGCAGTTCCGTTAGAGTTTGGAATAACGATGCAGTTATCAGGTAAATCGGCTTGGGCTTTATTCACTTCAGTAACTTTAAAATTGCGTAAGCGAAATATTTCCTTAATCCGTAAGTAGGCTAGTTCGTTAAAAACCAGCTTGCTGTCAAAAAATTCACAAAGTGTATGTTTGGTGATGTCATCCTTTGTTGGGCCCAAACCACCGGTCATAAGAATTAAATCTGCATTAACAAAACCGCTGGTAATGGCTTTAATAATTTCGTCTTTATCGTCGGAAATCATGCTAATCTTATTCACTTTAATTCCGTGCTTATTAAGAATTTCTCCCATCCAGGAGGCGTTGGTGTTAATAACCTGACCGATTAATAATTCATCGCCAATACTAATTATTTCTGCAATCATTTTTTTAATTTGAAAAATTGTATTTTTGTAAGTGTCAAATTACTCGTGGGACTGAATTTGTATTTGAAATAGATTTTAATTTCTAAATAGAGTTCAGAAAACGTTTAGATTTGGCATTTATTTTTTTTGAACAAAATTACATTAAATTTATTTTAACATGAACAGAATAGCAGAATCCGAATTGATCTTAAATCCTGATGGAAGCATTTATCATCTAAAACTAAAACCCGAAAATATTGCCGACGATATTATTGTTGTTGGTGATCCGGGTAGAGTACCGGCAATTTCTGCTTATTTTGATTCAATAGAATTTAAACAATCCAATCGCGAAATTGTTACACATACCGGTTATATTGGCAAGAAAAGGCTAAGTGTTTTGTCGACAGGTATGGGTACTGATAATTTAGATATTGTAATAAACGAATTGGATGCCTGTGTTAATATTGATTTGCAGGAAAGAATTCATAAAACTGTTCATAGAACATTGAATATTATACGTTTAGGTACATCAGGAGCAATGCAGGAAGATATTCCGGTTGGTTCCTACGTCATGTCATCTCATGGTTTAGGACTAGACGGATTAATGTGGTTTTATGATGCCGGGAAAAAAGTGATTGATACAAAATTAACCGATGAATTTTTAAGTCAAACCAAATGGCCTAGTGACTTACCAAAAGCATATATCGTAGAGGGAAGCAATAAGCTTTTTGAGAAATTTGGGAAAGGTTATATTTCAGGAATAACGGCAACAGCTCCGGGCTTTTTTGGGCCTCAGGGCAGGGTTTTGCGTTTGGATTTAGCCTATCCTGATTTAAACGACAGAATATCAGCCTTTCGTTACAATGGTTTTAGAATTACTAACTTTGAAATGGAAACTTCAGCTTTATACGGCTTGAGTAAGGCGCTGGGACACAACGCTATGACTGTTTGTGCTATAATCGCCAACAGGCTTAGAAAAGAATATGCAGATGATTACAAAAAGAATGTAAAAGCGCTTATTGAGGATTTGCTTGAAAAGTTAT
>JAZDJM010000024.1:0-5448 GCA_043804305.1 Bacteroidota bacterium | reverse complement strand
AGCAATGAATTTCTGGATAAACTTGCCGAAGATTTTGAAATTATCGAAAAAGGGAAAGAAACCTATAAACCAGCTAAACTGCATGAGTTCTCCATGTATCTTGATGGAAAATGGTATTGTTTAGCAGCAAAAGAAGGAACTTATGATGATACTGACCCGATTGGAGTTCTTGATGTTACTATTCTTTCAAATCAAATTTTGGGTAAACATCTGAACATTAAAGATTTAAGAACTTCTAAAAGAATCGATTTTGTTGGTGGAATTCGTGGACTGGAAGCATTAAAATCCAGAGTTGACAGCGGAGAAATGCAAATTGCTTTTGCGCTTTATCCTGTATCTATGCAACAACTCATCAATATTGCAGATACCGGAAATATTATGCCACCAAAAACCACCTGGTTTGAGCCAAAACTGAGAAGTGGTTTGGTAATTCACGAGCTCAATTAGAATTTATCGATTAAAACTGCTGGAGATCAATTATTTGAAAAGAATAATTGATCTCTGTTGTATGCTACAAAATCATAAGATTCCAATCAATCAATTACATCATTTGTGTGCTTAATTAGTGTTTTTTTGCATTGGAGGCTAAAGCAAATTAGACCCAAAAAAAAGCATTTCCATCCATTACTAAATTTATTACGACTTTCAGACGGAAGCTCCATTTTTAGTCAGTTAGTAGTGATTTTTTGTAAAATTTTTCATACTAAATTTCTTTTCATTATTAAGCAATCTCTATTTCAAAAGATTAATCTAAATCCATAGCTTGTTTTATAA
The DNA here is from genome assembly GCA_043804305.1 of Bacteroidota bacterium. Taxonomy (GTDB): domain Bacteria; phylum Bacteroidota; class Bacteroidia; order Bacteroidales; family UBA12170; genus UBA12170. The sequence goes on along the minus strand of JAZDJM010000024.1, from coordinate 4,674 downwards.
ACTTACTTGCTAAATTTCAGAATTTCATGTAGGTTTGCTCTGATTTAAATGTATCCGAATTTTTAAAATTTATCTTATGAAATAGCCATGACTAAAAATCCACCAACCGGAATGATTATATTCTTCATGGCTATTCCATCTGACCATAACCCTAAAATTATAAACAGATGAAACATTCACGACTAAACAATTTTGACACACAGGAGGATGATTATAGTGGATGTTCCATATGACCATTAAAAAACAAATTATAAACATATGAAACAGTTTACTTTTTCCAAATATAGCTATTTGCTTATTCTGGTGGTTTTAACTTCATTAAGTTGTAATCGGGCACCAATCTATAAATCTCTTGCCGAAGAAAATATGAAAAAAGAGATTCAGTACATCGGGTTTGATAACCAAAGTACGATTCGTTATGCAATTTCGAACGATAAAGATTATTTATACATCCGATTAGAAGCACTTAGCAGGCCAAGTGTTATTAAAATTATCCAATCAGGCTTTTATATTTATTTGGATACTTTAGGCAAAAAAGAAAAAGACATCTGGCTAAACTATCCTCAAGGAATTACAAATGAAGTATTTAATGCTAAGTTATTCGATGGCGATCAGCAGGAGAATGCCGCATTAATTGGTAAACTCGATTTGGAATCAAAAATAAAAGATGTTGGAAAATTTGGCGTATTTGCAGCAAATGAAAAGGAGGTAAGTGTTGAGAATAATTTAGAAAAAGGATTTGCATTCAACCTTGTACCCGGCGAATATGGCAGTTTAAATTATTATGCAGCCATTCGTTTAGACAGAATTAAAAAAGGCGGATTGGAAAACCTCGATAATATTAATATCGGAATCGTTTCGGGTGCTTTTAAAAAGCCCAATATGCCCGGCGGAGGAAATTCTGGCGGTCAGAGTTCGAGATATAGCGGCATGAACAGAGTTCCAACCGCTCAAGACCAAAACAATTTTGATCCTCAAAAATTTCGGGAAATGGCAATAATGAGTATGCCGATTAATTTTTGGATTAAAGTGCAATTGCATAAACAATAGTTAACTAAATACTAATGGTTTAATAGTCTTTACTTTTAAAGGCGTAAAGCTGTAAACATTTTTATTTTAACAGTTTTAATATTAAAAAAAAATAATCTCTTAATCAAGTGATGAATAACGCAATCCAAAACTAACAAACAAAATTCTCTGAATTCGAACATTACAAATATGATCCTTTTTTTCAGAACTTGCATAAGTTATTCTTTAACACCTGATAGGGATTTTACAAGGATATTAAGGTAATTAATTACTTAAATTTTTGATAATCTCGGAAATCCTGCTAATTTTGGGAATCAATTTTAGCGAATAAAAATTTACACCAAAATACAACTCTCAAATTAAACAAATTTATGTCTGATAAAAACACAGAAAACAAGTCGAGACGAGATTTCATTAAAACCGGTTCTCTTCTTGGATTAGGTGCTATAGCTGCAGGAGCTGCAACTTATGCAGGATTTGCCTACGAAAAAGGCAAAGGTCACCCCGAAGTTTCTCATTCCGATGAAGCCCTTTCAGAGATTGAACAAAAGATAAAAGTCTTAACTGAAAATGGTGATTTAGCTGAGGTGGATATAAAATCATTAACTCCTGTTGAGAAAAAAGACTATCAAACTGCCCTTCAGCAGCAGGGTCGTGAAGGCATTCCAAATAAACACTGGACTATGGTAATCGATTTATCGAAATGCCGAAATGCCCGCATGTGTATGGCTGCCTGTCAAAATGCACATCATCTGCGTGAAGAACAACATCATATCAACGTTTTGCGAATGCAGGACGATAGAAACTCGGCGCCTTATTTTATGCCAAAACCTTGTTTCCATTGCGATAATCCACCTTGTACAAAAGTTTGCCCGGTTGATGCAACCTTTAAACGTCAGGACGGAATTGTACTCATTGATAATGAACGTTGTATCGGATGCCGTTTCTGTATAGCCGCTTGTCCTTATTCAGCACGCATTTTCAATTGGTTTGAACCTAAAGAAGTGGAAGGCGATGATGAATTGCTTTATAATGTTGAATTAAATGTACCACAAAAAAAAGGCACTATTTCAAAATGTTTATTCAGCGCTGACAGGCTTCGTGAAGGAAAACTGCCCTATTGTGTATCTGCATGCCCGAATGGAGTATACTATTTTGGCGATTTAAACGAAGATGCAGTAACCAACGGCACAACCGGTGAAACTGTGCGCTTTAGCGAACTTATTCGGAATAATGCCGGTTATACACTCTTACCGGAATTAGGAACAAAACCAAATGTATATTACTTGCCGGCAAAAAATCGATTATTCCCTTTCCAGTTTGAAGGAAAAACTACTTTGGAAGAGGACTCACATAATTAATTTACTGAAAACTAAAACTTAAGATATGTCTAATTCATTATCGAAAGAAGAAGCCAAAAGCAAAATCGATAAATATGCAAAAGATATTTTGCGCCCTATGCAATCGCATGGCGGATTGGAGTTGTGGGTTTTGCTCCTGGCTCTTGGATTTGCAATGTACGTTTTTGCTTATTTTATTCAACTTCGCGATGGCTTAGGAACTACAGCAATGCGTGATTATGTAAGCTGGGGTGTTTATATATCCAATTTTGTATTTTTTGTAGCCGTTAGCCTGGTGGGAATGTTGATAAGTGCTGTTTTAGGACTTCTTAATCAAAAATGGATATTACCCATAAGCCGTGTGGCTGAAGTAGTTGCACTGGGTTTCGTTATGGTTTCAGGGCTTGTTATTGTAAACGATATGGGTCGGCCTGATCGCCTGCTAAACGTGTTTATACATGGCCGGATTCAATCGCCTATTGTTTGGGATATCACGGTAATCACCACTTATGTAACGATTAGTTTACTTTTGTTCTATCTTCCGTTAATACCCGATTTGGCCTTTGCAAAAAAGAAGCTCCAAAATATGCCTGCTTGGCAATATTGGTTATTTAATATTTTATCATTAGGATGGATTGGAACACCGGAACAGTACAAAATTCTGCATAAATCAATCCGGATTCTGGCAATATTGATTATTCCTGTGGCCCTGGCCATACATACGGTTACATCCTGGTTATTTGCTGCTACTTTACGCCCGGGTTGGGACACAACCATTTTTGGGCCTTATTTTGTTGCCGGTGCTTTTGTTGCCGGTGCTGCAGCCGTAATTATTCTGATGTATGTACTAAGAGTTAATTACAAACTAAAAGACTATTTAACTGATTTTCATTTTGATAAAATGGGCAAATTGCTGGTTTTGGTTTCTTTGGTGTATCTCTACTTTAACCTAAACGAATTCTTGGTTCCTGCCTATAAAATGAAAGGACAGGATGCTGTTCATCTCCATACTTTATTTACCGGTAAATATGCCGTTCTTTTTTGGGGAGTTCAGATTTTTGGAATGGCAATTCCAATTTTAATGATGCTTTTAAAGAAATTCAGAAGTCCCGGCTGGCTAACAACCATTGCAGTTTTTGTATTAATAGGCGCTTGGTTAAAACGATATCTAATTGTAATTCCAACACTTATACATCCTCATTTACCAATCCAAAATGTTCCGGAAGCTTTCCATCAATATTTTCCAACATGGATTGAGGTTTTTGTAACTTTAGGCTCATTTGTTATGGCTTTAGGAATTATAACTGCATTAGTAAAAATATTTCCGGTAATTCCAATATGGGAAATGGCTGAAGAAGAAGGTTTAACCGAAGAATATGAAAGTAATGAATAAGTTAAATACTATGAAACGAATATATTGCTTCACAACACCCAAAAGATAGATACTAATTTTCAGCAATATGTGAGTTTCATACTACCATTAAAAATCAAATTATTATAGTAGGAAACATCCACGACAAAACAATTTTTACACACAGGAGGATGATTAATGTGGATGTTCCATCCCGAAAAATCGGGACAAGTAGTGGCAAATAAAAAACAAATTATAAACAGATGAAACATCCATGGCAAAACAATTTTGACACACAGGAGGATGATTATAGTGGATGTTCCATATGACCATTAAAAAACAAAGTATAAACATATGAAAAAAAGACTGAAAATAATATTAAGTTTTGTAGGAATTATTGCTGGTTATACACTTACAGCTCAGGTTACTACATCCTTTGTTGAAGGAAATATCAGTTATATTAGTTCACAAAACATTTATGTAAAATTTTCTTCAACAGAAGGTTTAAAACCCGGAGATACTCTTTTTATTCATAAAGAAAAACTAAAAAGGCCGGCATTGATAATCCAACAACTTTCATCAATTTCTTGTGTTACAAAACCGATTTTCAACGATGTGTTTAAGACCGGAGATAATGTATTTGCTGTACTTAAAAAGGAAAACAAAATACAGAATGAAATTGCAGAAAAAAAATTGGATTTACTACCCGTATCTAATGAAGTAATCGTTCAGGATGTAATTATTGATGATGAAAAAAGAGGTGAATTTAAACAAGATATATCCGGCAAATTAAAACTTGCAGCAAACTCAAACTTTTCAAATAACTTTAATAATGATAATCAGCGATTTAGATACACATTTAGTTTAAATGCCCGACATCTTGACAATTCCGGTTTATCGCTCGAATCGTATGTTGCCTTTTCGCATAGAAGTTATGATGGTGTGGCAGTTCCA
>JAZDJM010000023.1:0-2878 GCA_043804305.1 Bacteroidota bacterium | reverse complement strand
AAATAGCGCTACGGATTTTCGCAGGTATTGCCAAGCCTTATGGAAACTCTTCAACCTTACCTTACATCAAACAGTTTTTCAGCGGTGGACCTAATAGTATTCGTGCTTTTCATATCAATTCCCTTGGTCCGGGGTCCTATCATCAGATTGCCGATAATACCGGATTTTTACAATTAGGAGGCGATGTCAAACTAGAAATGAATGCAGAGTACCGCTTTAGTATTTTCCGTTTTTTGAAAGGTGCCCTGTTTGCTGATGCGGGAAATGTATGGCTGCTAAAATCAAATCCTTCAGTAACAGGAAATTCATTTTCATTTTCAGGATTCTCTGATGATTTCGCTGTCGGCGCAGGCATCGGATTAAGAATTGATGTTTCCTTTTTTATTTTGCGATTCGATCTTGCAACACCATTACGAAAACCATGGCTGGAAAAAAATCAAAAGTGGGTCACAAATCAGATAAACTTTGGAAATTCTGCATGGAGAAGGGAGAACCTGATTCTAAATGTTGCAATCGGATATCCTTTTTAAACAACAATTTCAAATGTGTGAATTTTGTAATTTTTTTATGGAATTGTGTAATGCTTTACGAAATTTTTGGACTCAACTTTGTTTTGTGAAAATTCATTCACAACGGTAAATTGAATAAAATGAAAAAATATGACGTCTTACAAAAAGAATTTCAGGATGAAATTAAATGGGAACCATTTTGGAACGTTGCAGAAACTGGTGTTGTTTCGAAATTCAGCAAGTACTTGAAAAAGTGCATATATTTAACCGGTTTGGCAGGAATAGTATTATGCTCTAATGCCTGCATGACATACGGCTATGTTTCAACAGAACCTTCTTACATGCAATATTCCAGACCACCACAGCCAAGCAATCTCCATATCTGGATCAATGACGATTGGGGATGGAACCGTACAAATCGCACTTATGTGCAGAGGAATGGCTATTGGACGAGACCAAATCAAGGTCGCACTTATGTATCAGGTCATTGGCAAGTAACTCCAAAGGGTCATTCCTGGGCACCGGGTCGTTGGCAGCGAGGAGGTCGCTAAGGCAATGACAATAATAGCCAAAGCAGAATATATTGAAGTAGAACCCAATGTACGCCTTCATATTACAGATGCGGGCGAAGGCAAACCGATTGTGTTAATACCCGGTTGGCCTTTAAGTGATGAAATGTATGAATACCAATACAACGATCTGATAAATAAAAATTTTCGCGTAATTGGTATTACGTTAAGAGGTTTTGGCAAATCTGATAAACCTTACGGAGCGTATGATTACGATGTACATGCGTTGGATATAAAAAAGGTTCTAAATAACCTGGACATAAAAGATGCTGTTTTAGGTGGCTTTTCCATGGGAGGGGCCATTGCGATTCGCTATGTGTCAGCGGATGACGGGGCTCATGTTTCTAAACTGGCTTTGTTTGGAGCAGCAGCCCCGATTTGGACACAGAGAATAGATTTTCCATACAATCTTCCAAAAAGTGCGGTTGATGACTTAATTAAATTGAACCATCAGGACCGGCCAAAGCTGTTATCTAATTTCGCAAAGATATTCTCTGCCACTGAAACATCATTAAATGAAGGGATCGGCAATTGGTTGAACGGGATTTGTATAAGTGCCTCTTCCTATGCCACAGCTCAATGTTTAATTGCTTTGCGTGATACAGACCTGAGAAGTGATCTTGCAAAAATAACTATTCCGACAGTGATAATGCATGGTAAAAAAGACAAAATATGTTCTTTTGATCTGGCTGAACAGATGCAAGCCGGATTATCAAATTCGCACATCGTTGCTTTTGAGAAAAGTGGCCATAGCTTGTTTCTGGAGGAAACTCATAAGTTTAATGCAGAGTTGGTCAAATTTGCAAATGAATGATCTGAATAGCTGACAATATATAAGTTTAAACTGCGAAAACATGACTTTCGTAGACTATTATAAAATCTTAGGGTTAGATAAAACGGCAACGTCAAAGGACATCAAAAGTGCTTACCGGAAATTAGCCAGAAAGCATCACCCCGATTTAAATCCCAATGATAAAGATGCTAAAAAGAATTTTCAGCAGATCAATGAAGCAAATGAAGTATTGAGCGATCCCGAAAAGCGGAAGAAATACGATCAATACGGAAAGGATTGGCAACATGCTGAAGAATTTGAAAAAGCTAAACAGTATCAGGAACAATCGTCAAATGCGCGTGGGGCAAGATATTCAAGGGACCAATCCGAAGGAGATTTTTCTGATTTTTTTGAATCCATGTTTGGTGGGGCAGCAGGCGCTGGCAGAAGCAGGCAGGTAAAATACAGAGGGGAAGATTACAATGCGGAGTTGCATCTTGATCTCATGGATGCCTATAAAACCCACAAAAAAACGTTAACCGTAAACGGGAAGAATATAAGAATGACTATACCTGCCGGAATTGAAAATGGACAAACAATTAAAATATCAGGGCATGGAGGTCCGGGAATAAATGGCGGACCGAATGGTGATTTATTTATTACATTTTCAATAGCCAATCACCCCCATATTAAACGTTTGGAAAATAATTTATATACTACGGTAGATTTAGATTTATATGCAGCCGTATTGGGAGGTGAAATCACAATTGACACCTTAAACGGAAAAGTAAAGCTAAAGGTAAAGCCTGAAACTCAAAATGGTAGTAAAATAAAATTAAAAGGTAAGGGATTTCCTGTTTATAAAAATGAAGGACAATTTGGAGATTTATATGTAACCTATGTCATTAAAATTCCAACAAATTTAACGGATAAGCAAAAAACATTATTTACCGAATTGTCTAAATCGTAAATGTTAAAATGCGAACCATGCAAACAGAAAATTTAATAGCCGTAAATGAATTCTGTAT